>JAEYXZ010000112.1 GCA_023431045.1 Bacillota bacterium
TTGATTTTTAGCTCTTATTTTTTTTCTTACCTTTGTTCATCATCATTCAGTTTTCAAAGACTCTTTTGCGCAACTCTTTTTTATCGCGCTTCACCATTCTATCATTATAAAATAACCTTGTCAACAATCTTATTCATTAATGAATCAAGGTTATCGAATAATGGTATTGATGAAAGTGGTGGGGGGGGACAGATTCGAACTGCCGAACCTCTCGGAACAGATTTACAGTCTGCCGCGTTTAGCCTCTTCGCTACCCCCCCAAATCACAGTTGCTTAATTATTCTATCGTAAGATAAATGAAAATGCAACATCTTTTTTACTTTTTGGTCATAAAATCTCAAAAGTGATGTTGCATTATGTATATAAATATACATGATGAGATATGAAATTTAATCATTCATTGTTAAAGTTTTATTCTTACAACTTAAGACTGGTTATTTTTGCTTATCTTGGCTATCAATTGAATTCTTGTTTTGATTCTTTTTAGTTCCTTTACGTTTTAAATATATACTAACCCAAATTATTGCTCCAACTGGAACAATAATGATTAGGAATGGAACTAAGAAAACAATAGCCTGTAAGAAAAATTGACATATAGCGACAACTGCATCCCAACCAGCTATAAATGTATCCTGTAACTGATTTCCATAACTTGGTGGATTGGGGTTTGCTAGTGGTCCATAAATCCAAATATTAACGGTACTATATTCAACCAGCGAATCAATATCTGCTATTCGTCGTTCTAATGTAATGAGTTCAGCATCAATTTCACCAATTCTTTCGTTAATAGCAATCATTTCATTGATGTTTGCTTCTTCATAGAGTTCTACTAAACGAGTTCTTTCTAATTCTAAAGCATCTTTCTTTGCGGTGGTATCAACATAATCAAGCGAAACATCCTCTGATTCCAATTTGAAATTGGTTGTTTCATAATCACCTCTTAAAAGATCTACAAAATCATTTAATCTGGTTGTGAGAATTCTTACCACTAAAAAGTTACTATTAGATCCAAGATCTTCACTTTCAATCCAGTCACCCGTCTCTAATAAAGCCTTGATTTCATTGGTAGTTTCTAATAGGTTACTTGTCTTAATGGATAGGTGTGTTGTATAGATAATCTTTCGATTACTGTCAGCAATAATAATTGAACTTTCTGCACCATTATTTGGATTTTCACCAACATTATCATATGGAGCACTGCATCCAACCATCAGCAAAACAAGTAATACTGTGTATACTAAGAACATCCAATTTTTACTCATACCATAATCCCCCGATTCAATTAAAGTTTTTGTTTACTATTAGTTTAAACTATTTATTGATTTTTTACCTTATAAATCATAATTTACACTAACATATATAAATAGAAACCCCCTCAACTCAAATTATGATATGAGATGAGGGGGTTATTTAACTATCTTTTTATCTAGTTCATACTTGGGCATCATAATCTCTCTGCCACAGCCACAACATTTAAGTTTGTAGTCAGCACCAGTTCTTGTGATTTCCCATTCCTTAGAACCACAGACATGTGGTTTTTTAGTTTTAATGATATCTCCTAATTGGTATGTTTTATTCATGATTCACCTACTAAAGTGGTTTTTTTAGAATCATTGGATAGGCTCTTGGATAATTTTCTACATGTTGTTTCTTTTGAATTAAGAGGTTTGCTCTAAAGCCTAAGTCAGATGGTAGTTCTAACGTATCAACTTTTATGACACTTGATTTTAGTGTCTTTAAGGCATTCTTTGCGTTTTCTAGTTCTTCTTTGTATTTAAATCCTTTAGGGGCAATGAAGTATCTATTTTCTTTTAACATGGGGATCCCATATTCTAAAATGATGTTTAGTTCCCCTAAAGCTCTAGCGGTTACTAGATCAAATGTTTGTTGATGTGTTTTAGCATAGACTTCTGCTCTTTCATGAACAATATCGACATCTAAACTTAGTGCCTTAATTAATTCATTTAAAAACTGAATTCTTTTAATCTGTGCCTCAACAATCGATACTTTTAAATGTGGGTAAATGACTAGAATTGGAATACTTGGAAATCCCGCTCCAGCTCCCATATCACATACTTTTTCAATTGTCTTAAAATCAATTAATTTTGTGAGTAATAAAGAATCTAGGAAGTGCTTTATATAAACATCTTCTTCGTTTGTAATTCGTGTTAAGTTGGTATGTTTATTATAATCAACCAATAATTGAAAATATGTATCAAATTTCTTTAGTTGCTCATCAGTTAATGTATAATCTAGTGCTTTTAATACTTCATCTTTAAACATTTCTAGATTCCAAATAAATCATCAAAATTGATATATCTGCAGGGTTAACACCTAGAATTCTAGATGCTTGACCTAAAGTTTCAGGTTTTACTTTAATGAGTTTTTCTCTTGCTTCAGAGGAAAGGTTATGAACATCTTTATATTCAATATGCTTTGGAATATGACGTTCTTCAAAGCGAAGCACTTTTTCTGCTTCTCTTTGAGCTTTATCAATATAGCCTTGATACTTAATATGAATTTCAACTTGTTCATAAGTATCATCTGAATCATTGGTATTAAGGAAGTATTTTAATGTTTCAATACCAAGTTCTGGACGTTTTAATAAATCATAAACAGAAACACCTTCATAAATTGGTGCTGAACCAACACTGGAAAGATAACTGATATTTTCTTCGGTTGGATTGATTCTTGTTGTTTTAGTAAGTTTAATGAGTTCTGCGATTGCGTTTTTCTTAGCTTGGAATTTTTGATAGCGTGCTTCATCCACAAGGCCAATTTGATAACCATAATCTCTTAATCTTAAATCAGCATTATCATGTCTTAAGAGTAAGCGGTGTTCTGCTCTCGAGGTTAACAGACGATAAGGTTCATAAGTCCCTTTCGTAATTAAATCATCAATTAAGACTCCAATATAAGCCTCATTTCTCTTTAAGACAAATGGTTCTTTACCTTGAACTTTTAAGCCTGCATTAATACCTGCCATTAATCCTTGACAAGCTGCTTCTTCATATCCAGATGTGCCGTTAATTTGTCCAGCACAGAATAGATTATCAATAATCTTGGTTTCTAAGGATGCATAAAGCTGTGATGGATTGATTGCGTCATATTCAATCGCGTATGCGTAACGCACGATGCGCGCGTTTTCCATACCTGGTAATGATTTAATCATTTGTTCTTGGACATGTCTTGGCATTGATGTTGAAAAACCTTGAACATAGATTTCATCAATCTTTAAGGATTCTGGTTCTAAGAATATTTGATGTCTTTCTTTATCTGAGAAACGTACATATTTATCTTCGATTGAAGGACAATATCTTGGACCAACGCCCTCAACAATACCACCATACATCGCTGATTCACCTAAATGATCAAAGATGATTGTTTTAGTCTCAGGTGAGGTGTGAATTAAATAGCAGTTTTCTTGATGACCTAAAGAGGTAATTGGTGAATCATAAGAAAACGTCTGGAATTTAGTGTCCCCCGGTTGAATCACTGCTTTAGAATAGTCAATTGAATCTTTAGCAATTCTAGGTGGTGTACCGGTCTTTAGTCTAATCACTTCAAATCCTAATTGTTTTAATTGTCCTGAAATACCATAAGTAGTCTTTTCACCTTGTGGACCACTTGGTGTTTTTTCATGACCAATTAAGATTTGAGAAGCTAAATAAGTTCCAGTTGTAATAATAACCGTTTGACTTCGAATTTCTTCACCATTTTGTAAAACAATCCCTTTAACTTGATTGTCTTCGATGATTAAATGATCAACAAAGCCTTCAAGTAGGTCAAGACCTTCTTGATGTTTTAGGGCATTTAGCATAATTTTTGGATATTCGAGTTTATCAATTTGAGCACGAAGCGCACGCACGGCTGGACCTTTAGAAGAATTTAACATCTTCATTTGGATTTGACCTAAGTCTGCTGACTTAGCCATTTCTCCACCGAGTGCATCGATTTCTCTAACAACTACCCCTTTAGCGGGTCCACCAATCGATGGATTGCAAGGCAAAGAAGCAACCTTTTCGAGGTTGCCTGTGATGAGTAATGTCTTTAATTTCATTCGAGCCATTGCTAGAGCTGCTTCAACTCCTGCATGACCACCACCGACAATGATGCCATCATAAATCATAAACTACACCTTATAATATGCTAATTAATCTTTCTGCCACAAGTTCTTTTGTAAATCCAAAGTGCTCGATAACTTTATTAACAGATGCTGATATACCAAAGGTATCAATACCATAAACATATGGTGTGAAACGATACCATGAGTAACTAGAACCCATTTCAACTGCGAGTGTTTTTACTTGTGACGGCAATATCATACGCTGATATGCGAGATCTTGCAAGAGGAATGCATGATGCGAAGGCATTGATACAACTCTCACATCAATTCCCTTTGTTTTTAATAATTCTTTCGTTTCAACTGCTAAGGAAACCTCAGATCCTGATGCAAGTAGGATTGCATCAAGTTTCTTTTCTTCTTTAGCAACAATATAAGCACCTTTTAAAACACCTGCTTTATTTGTACCACTTAAATTCGTTACATTTTGTCTAGTTGTAATAATTGCAGTTGCACGCTTTTTAGAACTAAAAGCAATCTCCAAAGCTGCTAGTGATTCATTACCATCTGCTGGACGAATCACATTTAATTCTGGAATACTTCTTAAGCCAATGAGTTGTTCAACTGGTTCATGAGTAGGACCATCCTCACCGACTGCAACAGAATCATGTGAGAAAATAAAGACCGATGGTAGGTGCATCATTGCAGCAAGTCTTACTGGTGGTTTCATATAGTCTGAGAAGACAAAGAAAGCACCAGAGAAAGCTTTTAATCCACCATGTAGATTAATGCCATTAACAATTGAACCCATGGCGTGTTCTCTTACGCCAAAATTAATATTTCGACCTAAACGATGCGTCTTTGAGTAATGACCATCAAGTCCTTTGGCTTTTGTTGAGGATGTAAGATCTGCGGAACCCCCTATAATATTAAGGTTTTGCTTGGAAAGTAAATCAAGACCTTTACCAAGCATATTACGAGTTGCTTCCTTGCTTCCTGCTTCAAATTTAAGAGAACTAAAGTCAACGTTTAATTTTCCATCAACAAAATCCGTAAACTGTTTTGCTAGTTCTGGATAGCTAACTTGATAGTCTTTAAACATTTTCTTCCATTTGTTATATTGTTTTCTACCGCGATTATAAACCTTTGATTGATAGATCTTATAAACTTCTGGATCAACTTCAAATGGTGCATAATGATAATCTAAATAGTTTCTTAAGTTATTAGCTTCAGCTTCACCGACTGCTGCACCATGAACTTTACTAGTACCTTGAATAGAAGTTCCTTTACCAATGATGGTTTTAACTTCGATTAAGGTTGGTTTATCAGTCACTTTTTTAGCTTTTTGAATCGCTTTATGTACTAAAGTGGTGTCATCACCATCAGCAACTTTTATATAGTGCCAGTTCATTGATTCAACTTTTTTCTTGATATCATCTGAGGTTGCAAGTTTGGTTTCACCATCAAGTTGGATATCATTTGAGTCAAATAAAACAATTAATCGACCGAGTCCTAAATGACCAGCAAGTGACATTGCTTCAAGAGCTACCCCTTCTTGGAGGTCACCATCACCACATAAAACATATGTGTAATGATCAACAATATTAAAGTTTTCTTGATTAAATCGTTCTCTTAATTGGGTTTCAGCGATTGCCATCCCAACAGCATTAGAAATTCCTTGTCCAAGTGGACCTGAGGTTGTTTCAACCCCTTCAGTATGTCCATATTCTGGATGTCCTGGGGTAATCCCCGGATAGTCTCTAAATTGTTTTAAGTCATCAATTAAAATCTGATAACCTGATAAATGGTTAAGTGCATATAATAGCATTGAACCATGACCAGCAGACAAGATAAAACGGTCACGGTTAATCCATGACTTTTGTTTTGGATAAATGGTTAAGTGTTTTGTAAATAACGTGTGAGCCATTGGTGCTGCACCAATGACAATTCCTGGGTGACCACTATTAGCAACATTAATCGCATCAACCCCTAACAGACGGATGGTGTTAATTGCTAATTGATCTTTATTCATGTTTGTCCTCAGGTTTTACTTCATCATCTTTTGATTCTTCGAATTCTGCATCAACAACATCACTTGATTCAGTTTCGATCTCAGCTGGTTCTTCCGTTGGTTCTTCTTCAACTTTGAAGTATTCTTGATAATATTTTTCTTGGCTATTTAAGATGTTTTGGAATCTTTCTTCACCGAGTGTTTGACGAATTTTAGCAGATGCTTCTTGGTTTTCCTTTTCAAGCATGACCTTTAATTTCTTTTGTTGAATATTGGAGACAAAGAACATTCCAATAAATAATAAAACCATTGCGATTAAAAAGAAGTTTTGAGCAAACTCTGGGAATAATTGCTGAACAATAAAGTAAGCAATAAATGCGACTGCCATCACACCAAATGAGGACCAAAGATAACGATTAGACATCTTCTTTTGTGCACCATAAATAAGGTTTGTAAAGTCTAACCAAATGTCATTGACGTCATTTCGATATAAATCAGGAACGATTGCATAATAACCTTTATCAACAAACAAACGATAGTTAACACCATCGGATGTCCATACTGAAAAACGTCCTCTTGAGACATACTTTCCATAATCTTTTTGATCATCTAAATAGAAGAATTCGACTTTATTTCCCTTATAGTCTTCAGTTCTAAATGGTTCTCCCTGTGCAGTTGCATAGAGTCTAGGTAACATTTTCATAATCAATTTTCCTTTCGAATAAAAAACATCTATTCATATTATAACATATGAATATTATGATTGATAAAACATCCCCATGGGGTATTCTCATCCACACACTAGGTTGCTTATGGCTGCTCCACTCAAGGCCTGACCAGGTTCACTCCTTAATGTTGAATGAGAATACCCCATAGGGATGTTCACTTTTCTTCATCTCTTAATTTTTTAAAAAACTTTTTTAGTAAATCGCTTGTTGGTTCTTTTAATAATCCACCTTGATAGGCTATTTGATGATTAAAGGCGTTATCAAGCAATTTTATAACACTTTCGACCGCTCCAGCTTTAGGATCTGTTGCACCATAATAAAGGGCTTTAACTCGCGATTGAATCATTGCACCAGCACACATTGAACATGGTTCTAATGTAACATAGACGACACATTCTTCTAATCGCCAAGAACCAATCTTTCTCGCTGCTTTTTGCATCGCTAGAAACTCAGCATGAGCATGAAAAGCTTGTTTTGATTCTCTTAAATTATGGGCTCTTGCAATCACTTTATCTTGATAGACAACAACCGCCCCAACTGGGACTTCATTTTTGAGATAGGCTTTTTTAGCTTCTTTTAAAGCCTCATTCATGAAGTACTCATGACTTTTCATTTTTACCTGGAACCTCATGGGCATGACGACTTCTTGGTTCATAACTATCCGATGCACCAACAACAATGAGTGGGTCATGATAATTGGCAGGTTTACCGTCAATGATTCTTTGGGTTCTTGTTGCAGGCATACCGGTTTTAACACAGATTGCAGTGAGTTTTGTTACAAACTCCGCAAGTGCTAATAACTGTGGCATTGGTCCAAATGGTTCCCCTTTAAAATCACGATCGAGTCCACCAACAATCACTCTTAAACCACGGTCTGCAAGCATGTCTGCAATCTTGACAACACCTTCATCTAAGAATTGTGCTTCATCGATAATGACTGCTTCTGTTTCTGGTTTAAGATGATCTAAAATTTCACTAGAATTCTTAATTAAGATGCATTCTTCGGTTAATAGATTATGAGAGACAATGACTGGTTTTGCTGAATAACGATCATCGATGATGGGTTTAAATACCTGATAATTCTGCTTGGCATATTTTAGTCTTTTAGCACGACGAATTAATTCTTCCGTTTTACCTGCAAACATTGGTCCACAGACAACTTCAATAAAGCCATTTCGATAAGTATGGTACATATCCCCAATCTCCTTTTGATCGTTTTTTATCAAAAAGCGTGACCATTAATCACGCTTTTAGTTTACTTTTTGTTGGTATCAACGTTATAACGTTTATTGAATTTATCAACTTGACCAGCAGATGCAACATAAGATTGTGCACCGGTGTAGAATGGATGAGTGTCAGAAGTGACTTCCAATCTAACCACTGGATAAGTTTTACCATCAGCTTCGTAAACAGCGGTTTCTTTGGTATTGATTGATGATTCAATTAAGAATTGTTTCTTTGTTTGAGCATCTTCAAAGATGACGAGTTTAGTTTTTGGATGAATGCCTTGTTTCATATTTTTCTCCTTCCGCCATGAAGTCTTTATACTTCATAGTAAGTTTCGCTTAATCATTATATCATTTGACCACATTTTATGCAATCATTATTTTTAGAATGTTTCAGGATGTGGAATTTCTTTAAATACTTGGAAAAACCTCTTGGCAATAATTCCAATTAATACCCCTGATGGAATACTAATCACTAACATCACTGGTAGGTAGAAAATAAGCGGTAGTGTTTCAAGTGAAACCATTAGGACAACCACTTGACCAATCGTGTGCATAACCGCACCTAATACAGAAACTGTCACGACATGGATCTTAGTTAATTGTTTTAATAATCCCATTAAACAAACAGATGAAACAGCACCGGCAATTGCCATATAGAATGTGTAGTCAAAGCCTTTTGGTGAGAAAAATCCTGCAACAATAATGACTCTTAAGACATTCACAGAAAATGCCCATTTAAAACCATAAATATATAAAACAATGAGGGTGACTAAATTTGCAAATCCAATTTTAGCTCCCGGAATTGGAATGAATGATAATTGCATTTCAACAACGTTTAGCACAATTGCGATTGCAAGTAACATCGAAATCACGGTAATGACACGGATATTTTTCATACGACACCATCCACATCATCGGTTTTGGTTTCAAATAAAATGATGACTTGATTCGGAAGTGATATAACAGGTAATCCTTGTCCGTTATACCATCCACGATTAACGCCAATTTGTTTAGGTGTACCATCGGATTTAATGCGGATTTGATTGTTAACAAAATCAACTTCAATTACAACCACATCAAAATCTTCTCCAACTTGATATTTACCTAAGATTTTAAATTCTAGTTTTGTAATGGTATCAACAACAATCTCTGGATATTGATCATCTTGATCAAATAACTTATAGGAATCATCACTAAAATCAATTGATGCAACAACCAAATCATCCACATAGACATTCGCAATACTACCGCTACTTTGATTAAAGAATGTAATCCAAACAAAAGCAATTAAAGCAACCACAAAGAGACTGCCAATAATAATGTAGTCTTTCTTCTTCATGATTAATCCTCCAATCGTTCGGTTGGATTAACGCGAATGGTTTCTTCATTAATGTCAAAACCAATTGCTTCAATGTCATAGTCTTCTAAAAAATCATTGAGTGTTTCTTGATCCATACAAAACAATGCAGTTGATAAGCCATCAAGTAACCCTGCATCTTCACCAATAAGTGTTAGTGTGTAATAATAGTTGGCAGGTCTTCTAGTGACTGGGGAAATGATATGTGTTATCCAATTGCTTTGACTATCTGTTACATATTGTTCATAAGAACCACTTGTTGTAATACTAACGTTTTTAAGATTGAAAAGTCCATAATATGTACTTTGAGGATAAAGTAGTGGGTGTTGTAATCCAATTTTAAATAAACCGGTTTCAACAGTAGGTTTTTCCCCCATCACAATTGATGATGAGCCACCACTAATGAGATAATATTTAACATCATTTGCTTCAAGATAATCCGCAGCTTTTTGAGTTGCATAACCCTTAGCTAAAGCACCTAAATCGAGTTTAGCGCCTTTTTTCATAGTGAGTTGATATTTCCCGTCAACGACCTCTAAAGTGACTGGATCTTCAATAAATTGATACGCATCCGCTGCCTCTTTAGTTGCATCTAGGACGTTATCTGGAACAACTTCACCATGTTCATAATCTTCAAGTAATTCTTTCCAAAGATCAACAAGATACCCCATCGACATATTGAAATAGCCATTAGTCATAGCTTCAATTTCGAGTCCGAATTCTAAGAGTTCGTAGAGTTCCGAACTAATTTCTAGTGTGGTTTGCGCTTCTGCATCAACCGCATTAACAATCTGATTAATATCATAGATATTTAAAGCACTTAAGTCACTATCACTTTGATAGTTATCGGTTAGTGTATCGTAAGTTTCATAGATTGCTTCAATATCTGTTACATATTCGTTGAATTGATTTCTCGTTTCAGTATAGATTTGAATATTGATTGCTGCATGCATGGAAAAAATCGTTTCACTGTATCTTGTTAATTCAGTTTCTACTTCCTCACCAGGTGTGCATGCTGAAAAAAGGATGCCACATAGGATGAATAGACTTAGTATGAATCCTTTTCTCATAAATAACCTCAACTAAATAATGCCACCAAGTCCTGTAAAGATCAGTGCAATTAATCCTAAGATGATTAATGCGATTGGTAAACCCTTAAAGGCTTTTGAAAGTGGAGCAACACGCATACGGGATGCAAGTGTTGTAAATAATAACGCAAAACCAATATAACCCAAGAGTGCACCAAATGCAAACACAAATGCTTCACTAAATGATGCTTGATTAGATAAAACTAATCCAGTCACTAAAATGATGCTTTGTAATCCAATAAGTGGTGATTTTGGTAAATCAAATGCCAATTTATTAGCAACAAACAAATAGAGTTCAGTAATACCAATCACTAATACAGCAAGAACTAATAAATTAAAGTATTCAAATCCTGCTGGTAATAAGACGAAAGTATAAATGACATAATCAACCAAAAAGACAACGAGTGATAATAATGCAATCACACCACTTGAAATTAAGGTTGGTTTTAAACGAATTTGTTTTGGTGATGTAACTTCAAGACCAAAACCTTGAAGAACTACATTGGAGATAAGCATTGCCGCAAGAATACTTGCAAATAAACTAAACAACATGATTGTCTACCTCCTTGGTTTTAAACTGGATGCCTTGAACAACTGCAAACACGATTCCAGCTAAGACATAACCACCAGATGCCTCTTTTAAGAATGTTATGCCATATTCTGCATCAAAGATTGACACTGCATTGAGTCCAAAGATTGATAATTCAAATGATCCTGAACCAAGAACTTCTCTTAATAATCCAATAACTAGTAAGATACCAAATCCAGATAAACTAATCCATATATGCTTGATGAATTCAAGTGGTTGTTCTTCATTTCCAATCACACTCACATTAACTAAAATGAGTGATAAGTAAATACCTAGTAATTGATTGGTTGAAAAGTATGTACCATAAATAATTGTGAAAACCGTAACGATTGCAGCACTTAACAAAATATAAGTATAAAGTGCGATACGCGCTGAAACAAAATGTCCTAACCAAAGCGATAAAGCTTTAATAGAAACACTCACAACAAGTAAAACAAGTCCTGCAAGTAGTGCCATTTCAAATGATGTTGAAATATAAATGAGTGGCAAGATACTTAACATTATCATTGATTTATAAACATCTTTTATCATGATCTTGCCTCCTGTATATCAACGAGTAAATTATGAACTAAATATTGTGATCCATCGGTATTTAGTTCAGACGTTGGACCGGTTGTTGAATCTGGAATTGCATTCGTAATATCCTGATTAATCATTTGATTTAAGAAAGCGAGTGTTGCTGTATAGTAACTACCTTTTGTATGACCATATAAATCATCAGGCATCGATACATGAGTGACAATACCATTTTCATCAATTGCTACTAAGATGGTGATTTCACCTGTATTAACATTATCACCTGATGCAAAAGTTCCAGAACCCTTAGTCTTATAAACTAAGTAATCATTTCCACCAAATGTGACATCATAAATTGTGACTGCACCTTCTGTGGTTTCATTTAAGGTGTATTCACCATTAAAGAGTTCTTCAATATAGTCAATCGGATCACCACCATGGAAGATTAAAACTTGCATAATCGCACTCTTGATTTGTGATCTTGAGACTTGAATGGTGGTTGCACCAGCAGCACCATCGATATTATTAACATCGTCACGATCAACACCACTATAGTACTTCAATAAGTAACTTCTAACTTGTGGTAGGTAACTCGTTGATGTTTCATCTTTGGTTTGTGCAACTTTATCAATCGCGTATACTTCACCCTCTGGGGTAATTGCTACATATAGTTCCATGTAGAAATAGGATGTATCCATTCTAACTAAGTATAAATCAGCGAGTTTTTCACCATTTAGGTTTAAAACTTCTGAAACATTAACAATGTTTGAATAATTAGAATCAACAATTGCTAATTCATTAACAACTTGGGTTTTTTGACCAAACATATGATCAACTTTTGTTTGTGGGATAAATTGTTGAATACCTAAAACCGCTAAGAATCCAACCGACATCACAACAAAGAAGAATATTAAAATCAAGTTTTCTTTTTTCATTGTGAGACCTCCTTAGCAATAACAAACTCTGAATGAATGAGTCGTTTAGAGTTATCAGGGAAATCACTTTCACCATTATCAACGCCATCTGTTGGGCTAGCGTAAACATCAGGCACATCATTTAGGTTCGTATTAACGAAACTTTGAGCATACGCTAAAGCTTTAACATAATAAGCACCTTTGGTGTGACCATATAAGTCGGCAGGCAGTAAGACACCAACAATTTGATTGGAAGCATTGGTTGCTACAACGAGTGTAATTGGATATAAATCGGTATGACCATATTGCTTGATACCTGATTTAGTGACTGTATAGACAGTTCCTAGGCCACCAGCAATCACTTCAACCTTAACAGATGCACCATCAACGGTTTGTTCAGTTGTACTTTCAATGGTGTAATCTGTGCCATAGAATGCTGCATATGGACGAGGTATATCAAACTTAGGAATACTATTATGAACATCACGAATCGCCATCATCATATCCATGAGACCACGAACTGAAATCGAGGTTACACCGGCATATCCATCAGCAATCTTAGTGATATCTTGGAATTCGTAATTCTTAGCGGTGTTGATGGTTTTACTTTCATACATGGATTGATTAAGTTCGACTAAGTCAACAGTTTGAATTTTTTGACTAACATCAACAGAAACTCTAATTCGAATGTTTCCATAAGTATTAATAACGTTTGCCTCATAGAGATAACCTAATGGAGCATCTTCATTATCAAGCACTTTTAAAACCATTGAAACAGGGATTCCATCAACTGTTTTAGGTGCTAATTTTTCAAAATCATCAGCACTTTCAAAATATTCTTTAACAATACTTAGCGTTGCAACTCTTTCTCTTTCAAGTTTAATTGGGTTAAAAATTGAAAATGTACCAAAAATTAATCCAATACTTAGTAGAAATGAAATAGTTAAAACTAATATATTTTTTAGTCTCATATGATGATACCTCCTAAAATAAGGTAGGTAAAGACTGCAAGTAAGACAAAGGAAACCCCATAACCGATTAAGAATCTTAAGCGGTATTGGTTGGTTGCAAATTTAGGGTAGTCAATTAACGGTACAACTAAGTTTCCAAGTAGAATTGCAAAAGCAACACCCTCAGGAAGATTACCCCAAACTCGAATGGCGAAAATCAAGAATCCAATAATTAAACCATAAATCCATCTTCCCGGTCTTGTTACTGGGGAAGTTGCTGGATCTGTTACCATAAATGCTAATCCAAAGAGGAAGCCACCACTTAATAGATGGAATAAAACATACTCAAGAACCATTGTTGGATATAAAATGTATCCAGCAATTGCAGTTAGAACAACAAAGATTAATAATGCTGATAAAGCTGGTCTAAAGTCAGCACTCTTACGAATAAATAAGTAAAGTGCACCAAGTATGATTAGAATGCTATTAACTTCTCCTAATGAGCCTGGTATATTTCCCGTTAATAAATCAGTTAATTGATAATAGTTAAAGACTTCGGCAAATGATAAAGATAATGGTGTTGCTCCTGCTGCTGCATCAACAAGTCCATAAGACCCTACAAAGAATGATGCAAATGATACAGCAATAAAGACACGACCTAATGCAGCTGGATTAAATAAGTTATATCCAAGACCACCAAAGACCATCTTCCCAATAAATGCGCCAAAGATTGACCCCATCACAACAACATATAAATTGAGTCCATCAGGAAGTAACATCGCAAATATTAATCCTGATACCGCTGGAGCAGTCACATGATTAACTGAGTACTTCTTAAATTTTTGAGTTAATCGATCTTTAAAATTAAATCCTTCCACTTTAGTGACTAATAAGAAATAAATGAGTTCAACTAAAATGAAAATTAATAAACTTAATAATATTCTAATAATAGCATCCACACCAAAACGATAAATCGAAAAGAAAGCGACTGGTGTGAGTGCGATTAACACATCAATCATCATTCTTTTTGTAGATGTTTCCTTACGAATATAAGGGGATGTTTGAGTTACGAATGTTGGTTTTTGCATCATCATCGCTCCTTATCGAATCATTCTCTTACCTTGACGCATGTAATCCGTTAAGTGAATCTTGGATGGACATACGTAAGAGCAGAGTCCGCATTCTATACATTTATTAACTGCTAATGTTTTCAAGAATTCTTTATCATTAGCTTTGATTGCATTCATGATTTGCACGGGTTGAATTTTAACCGGACATGAATAAACACAGGATGCACAATGGATACAAGGGTCTTCATCTAAGAAGACTGTATTTTGAACAATGAGTGAAGTTGAAGTGTGTGTCATAACGATGTCATCATTATTGACATTGGTACCCATCATTGGTCCACCAAGGATTAATGTCTTTGGAATGTTAATGTCAACATATCCACCAGCAAGATCAATTAACGCCTGAATCGAAGTACCGATTCTTGCTCTAAAGGATTTATTAACGACACCATCACCTGATAAAACAAAGTAACGTTCAATAACTGGTAATCCAAATTTAACGGCTTGATGTAACGATTTAAGGGTTGAAACGTTGAATGGTATGACACCATAATCCGCTGGAAGTTTACCTTGTGGAACAATAATTCCAGTTGCAGATTTGATAGCCTCTAGTTCCCAACCTTGTGGATAGTAATTACCAACTGGTACAACTTTAATATCGTAATCAGAAAATGCAGCAAGTGCGAAGTTTAATCTTTCAACGAGTTCATGATAGTGACTCTTTACTGCAATAATACCTTGTTTAGCACTAACAGCACGCATCGCGTAGATTAACCCCCAAATTAAGTCCTCTGGGTGATTCATCATCAGTTCATAGTCTGAAATTAATTTTGGTTCACATTCGATACCGTTTGCTAAAACGATATTGACTGGATTTTTCGTGTTGAGTTTAATATAGGTTGGAAAACCACTACCACCTAAACCTACCAAACCCGCATTCTTAGCAATCTCTACAAAGTCTTTTTGGGTTAAACGATCAATTTCCCAGTCGGTTCTTGATTGAACACTTTCATGAAGTTCATACTTAAAGTCGTTTTTAACAATCATGCAGTCGACTCGCTTACCACTTTGGTCAAACTTCATTTCATGCCCAACGACTTCACCTGAAACAGTTGAGTGAATTGGTTGTTCAAAAAACGCACCCTTTCTAGTACCAATGACTTCTCCAACTTTAACAAATTGTCCAAAGACAACGCAAGTTTCTCCTTCTGGACAACGTTGGTTTGTGATTGGGTAGTAAAGATACTCAGCTTCAGTGTGATGAATGAGTGGTAATTTCTTAAGTATTTCTTTCCCGTCTGGAATATGTCTAGTTTTTGTAATCAAGACGCATCCCTCCTTCTTATTTTGTCATTTTATGTGTTAATTTTAATACTTCTTTTTTAATCTTTAATATATTTTCTTGATTGTTAATATCCGATAGTACCTCATCAATCCATCGAGCGATTTGATCAAATTCTTTTTCTTTATATCCTTTGGTTGTCATTGCTGGAGAACCTAAACGAATACCTGAGGTTAAAGCTGGCTTTTCTGTATCAAACGGTAATGAGTTTTTATTGATTGTGATATTTGCTTGATAGAGTGTTTCCTCTGCTTTTTTACCAGTAATTCCGTGTTTAGATTTCACATCTACTAATATTAAGTGATTATCTGTACCTTCAGTTAAAACGTTATATCCTAATTCGATGAAGGTTTTAGCAAGTTGTTTGGCATTTTTAATCACTTGTTTTTGATAGGTGATAAAACTTGGTTCTAACGCTTCTTTAAATGCAACTGCTTTAGCTGCAATAATGTGCATGAGTGGTCCACCTTGTTGACCCGGGAAAACTGCTCGATCAATCTTTTTAGCGATTTCTTCATCATTGGTTAGAATCAATCCACCGCGTGGACCACGTAAGGTCTTGTGGGTGGTTGATGTAACAATGTGAGCAAACGGTAATGGTGATGGGTGCATTTTAGCAGCAACAAGTCCTGCAATATGAGCCATATCGACCATCAGGTAAGCGCCAACTTCATCAGCAATTTCCCTGAATCGTTTGAAATCGATGGTTCTAGGATAAGCACTTGCACCAGCGATGATAAGTTTTGGTTTAACTTCCTTAGCAATTCTTAATACATCATCATAATTAATTCTTGAATCTTTAGAATCAACCCCATAACTATAGGCTTGATAAAACTTACCAGAAAATGATAAGTAATAACCATGAGTTAAGTGTCCACCAGCATTAAGTCCCATTCCTAAAATGACATCACCAGGACTCAGTAAAGCTTGGAATGCTGATGAGTTTGCTTGTGAACCAGAATGGGGTTGGACATTAGCATAAGCTGCACCAAATAGCTTCTTGACTCTTTCAATTGCGAGTGTTTCTACTTCATCAACAAACTCACACCCACCATAGTAGCGTTTTCCTGGATACGCTTCGGCATATTTGTTCGTTAAAATTGAACCTTGTGCTTCTAATACGGCAGGGCTGACAAAATTTTCTGACGCAATGAGTTCAATATGTTCTTCTTGTCTTTTAGTTTCTTTTTCAATACTCTTAAATAATTCGTAATCATAGTCTTTTAGCATCATCTGAGTACCTCTAAAAATAGATTTGGGCTTTAAAACTATTATACCATTGAAAAGATATTATACTTTTGTATAATCGAGTCAATCATGGACAAAAAAAAGAAGAATCGTTTTTTGACTCTTCTATTGTATGAGTTTTGAAAATGAATTGCAAACAAAGTTATAAAAAATTTATCTTTTAATATATAGGTTATAAAAATGGGGATTTTGTGGGATGTTAAACCATATAATCATCTTCGAATTCATTTAGATAAGCGATGACTCTTGGATTGCTTGCTTGTCTAAAGATTTCTAGATAGGAAGTCTTATTTGATTTGTTCTTGGCTAGTTCAATCATCTTCTTAGTTCTTTCTGGTAATGCGCGTCGGTATATGATTGGTTTGACTGTTTTTGCATTGACAAGGAGTGTTTTATAATACTCCTCTGCATCATAGACTTTATGATTCACTAGATGATCAATAATAATCCACATATCTCTAATCGCTAAGAGTCTTGGAGATGTGATTAGTTTCAAGTAATTATAAAATTGGTCACTTTCTTTTAAACTCCAATGTGATACCGCTAGATACAAATAAAGATTTTCTAAGTCTTGCTTAAAAACCACATTTGGTTTTTTCTTCATAAATTCAATCACTTCTTTAAACTTATGTTGTTCATATAATTTCTTAACATAGAAAATACCATGTCTTAACCAATAGATGGCTGGATAGATCGCAATAACAGTAATGACAGCAACTCCTATTAACGGTAAAAATGAATCGCTCTTAAATACGACATAAGCAATCAATAAGTATAACCAGATGATGAAAGTGTATAAAAATGCAATAATCCATAAGATATTGTGATTTGTTTTCATATTTCTATTATAACTAAAAAAAGAAGGATATCGCTAGGATATCCTCATTAACTTGCGTTATGATAAACGTTTGATACATCATCTAGTTCATCTAGACCATTAACTAAACGTTCAAATTTAGGTAAATCTTCTTCACTAATATCAACAGTTGTTAGTGGTAAGAAAGTAATTTCTTCTTGTAATACTTCTAAGTTTGATTCTGATAAGGCACCACGAATGTTTGCATATTCGCTTGGTTCACCGTAAATTGTCACACTTGATTCTTCTTTTTCAACATCAAGAACATTAATATCCTTTTCAAGTAAAACTTCTAGAATTTGATCTTCAGTCGCAGCAACTTGGAAGACAGCACGATGTTCAAATTGGTGCAATACAGAACCTGAGACACCTAATTTTCCACCGGTTTTATTAAATAGGGTTCTAACTTCAGTTAATGTACGGTTAGTATTATCCGTTAAACATTCAACAATGATTAAACTATTACCTGGACCAAATCCTTCATAACGAATTTCAGTATAGTTTTCATCAGCACCACCTTTAGCTTTATCAATTGCTCTTTTGATGATGTCTGCTGTGACTTGTTCTTTTTTCGCTTTTTCAATAATTCGCTTTAAATTTTGATTTGTATCAGGATCTGGTGTGCCTGACTTTGCCGCCATATAAATTTCGCGGCCATATTTTGAATATACTTTTGATTTAGCTGCAGAGGTTTTCGCCATTGCAACCTTTCTAACTTCAAACGCTCTTCCCATAATTATTTCTCCGTTTTTACAAATTTGTTATAACTTTCGATAGATTCAGCGATAATTCTTTTCGCTTCAACCTTATCTTCAATATCAAGAATATAAGTCTTCTTTCCTTCGAGTGATTTATACACTTCAAAGAAATGAGACATTTCTGATAATAAGTGGTGTGGTAGGTTTTTTAACTCTGTGTACTGTGTTAAAGATGGATCTCCAAATGGGATTGCAATAATCTTTTCATCAACTTCATCAGAATCAATCATCTTAATGACACCAATTGGATAACATTCAACAAGTGACAAGGGTTCTATGTCTTCTTGACATAGAACTAAGACATCAAGTGGGTCATGGTCTCCTGCATAAGTACGTGGAATAAATCCATAGTTTGCCGGGTAATGGGCAGAGGTAAAAAGAACTCGATCCAAGATAATCATTCCCGTTTCTTTATCCAACTCATACTTCTTCTTACTACCTTTTGATATTTCGATACAAGCAACAAATTTTTCAGGTTTGATTCGATCTGGACTAATATCATGCCAAATATTCACAAAAATCACCTTTTTCCTTTTTAGCACTTTCATTGTAACACTATTTGTACTTTTTTTCACTAAGAGAAAGGCTAATTAGTAACTAATTGAACAAACTTAAATCTTTTAACTCACTATAAAAACTTGCTCTATGTCTTCAATCATTTGCAAAGTTGATGTGATTCCACCTGGTAAAATATACCAAGCTTGTGGATCTAATAAATAGATATTTTCATTCTTACCTGCATCGGTATTTTGAATTAATCCGTTTTGAATGACTTGATTGGTGGAACCCGTTGAACCAGTTGCAAGTCCACGATCCATTAAGAAAATAACTTCTGGATTAATATCTGAAACATATTCATAAGATACAATCTGTCCATGTTCGGTCGTTAAACCCACATTAGGATCACTTGGTGTAAAACCAAATTCACTATATAAAACACCATATCGAGAGTTGTCTCCAAAAACAGAAATATCATCCCCGTTGACAAGTAAGAATAAAGCTTCTTTTCCATCGGTTAATTCGTTGATTTCAGTGAGGTCACTTTCAAATTGGGTTAAGTATTGATTTAATGTGGTTTTGATACTAGGAAAGATTAGTCCAAGATTATTGAATACCTTTGCTTGAGTTGAAAATAAAAAATTAGAATTTGATACATCAAGCACATCAGCATTTGGATAATCTGTTTTTAAAGTTTCATATAACACACTTGAACGTCCACCAATGATAATCAGTTCTGGCATCAATAAGTCCATTGCATCTTTATTGATTTCAAATAATGTTCCAATATTGGGATACTGATCATCTTGATATTCGTTTAAAAAACTAGGTAGGTTAGATTTGGGTAATCCTAAAATTTGAATGCCCATTTCATTTTGTCCAATGACATCCATAATATCAACAATTTCAAGAGTCATTGTTGCAACAACCTTAGGATTTACTCTAAATGACTGAGTCACTTCGACGCGTTCAGTTTTTGTTTCACCATTTTGATTGACGGTTTTTGTCACAGTATGAGTTATTTCAACAGTCTCATAGTTTTCACCATTAACCGGTGTACAACCAGTCAATATAATCGTTGTAAGAATAAGTAAAGTAATCAATATTTTTTTCATCTTCGTTCTCCTTATTATTTTTGATAAATACAAATTTTTCGATCTTCGATTGTTTTAACAGTAATTGGGTAATTATAGATATGGGTTAGAATTTGATCATTCATGAGATTATCAATTGTCCCTTGAAAAATAACTTCACCATCTTTTAAGGCAATCCCATAATCACAAAACGAAGCAGCCATATTGATATCATGCATAATGATGACAATTGTTTTATTAAAATCAACAATCATCTTTTTAAGTAATTTCATCATATCTAGTGAGTAATGAATATCCAAGTGATTGAGTGGTTCATCTAGCAAGATGTAAGGTGTGTCTTGGACCATAATCATTGCGAGTAATACACGTTGTAATTCACCGCCTGATAAAGTATCAATAAACCTTTCAGCTAAGTGTTCAATTTCTAGATAATTCATCATCTTTGAAATCATTTCTAAATCATCTTTTTTCATTCGTCCTTTTGAGTAAGGGTATCTTCCAAAAGCAATCAAATCATAGGCTTTAAGTTTTAAATTGATGTGATGATTTTGATGAAGAAATGATAATACTTTTGATAAATCCATATGATCACTATGGATATTATTTTGACCAATTATTACTGTACCCGATTCGATTGGAATGAGCTTTGAAATAACCTTCATTAAGGTTGATTTTCCAGAACCATTAGAACCAACAACAGCTGTTAACAGCCCATCTGGAATTTGGATATTAATATCCTTTAAAATCGCTTTATTTCCGTATTTTTGATTTACATTTGAAATGGTAATCATATGCGGTGCTCCTTAATAATTAGAATCATCATATAAATTCCTCCGATGAGACTAATGAGTGTTGTGACGGTTGTTTTAAAACCCGTTAATTCGATTAAGCTTTGTCCTAGAATCAATGTGATGATCGCGATGAAACTAGCAAATATATAAACCAATTTGTGTCGATAATCTTTAAATATTTCTTTCGTTAGATTTGCTGCTAATAATCCTAAAAATGATAAGGGTCCAACAAGTGCTGTCGCAGCTGATACTGCAAGTGAAATTAAAACTAAATTGATGAGTGATTCGCGGTTATAATTAACCCCTAAATTGATACTCATTTCCTCACCTAGTAACATCACATCATAGACATAATGTTTCTTATATAACTGCCAGATGACAACCACCATAATTGGTATTACAATCCAAACCAAACTTGTTTCAATATTAACGACTGATACATTGGTTAGTGATTGCACTGTTTGAAAACTTTCAGGATTCATTAAAACTTGTAGTAGGTTGACATAATTAGAAGCGAGAGTCGATATAACAAGTCCAATGAGTAACAGTAAAATAATGTTATTTTTGTTTTTTCTTAAGACGCTCATATAGATTAATATCGTTGTTCCACTCATGACAATAAATGAGAAAAAGAAATTAATCCACGGGTTTTGATAAATTGTTTGAAGTCCAGAAAAGAAAAATACTAAGGTTGCTTGAATCATGATAAATAAACTATCAAAACCAATAACCGCAGGTGTTAAGATGCGACTTTGAGTCATCGTTTGAAAACTCACTGTTGTCATTGCTGTTAATATTCCAACCATTATGAGTGCAATAATTTGAACCCCTCTTCTTGATAAAATTTGAAGAATCGAGGGTAACATCAAGTTAAATCTTACTGGGTCATTTAAGTTATACATAATTAAGTTCCATTGTGAAACAACAAATGTAAAAAGATAAATGAGACTAGATAATAACAAAATCAAACTAAAAATAACTATCTTCTTACGCATGTTTAACTCTCCTAAAAATGAGTATTAAGAAGACAACTGAACCAATAACTCCCATGATGAAACCAACTGAGATTTCATAACTAAGTCCAGTAAAAACATAGATTCCAAGTCTTGCTATTAGATCACAGATTAAAACAAAACAACTACCAAATATAGCAATATCAAATATATTCTTCTTTAGATTATCGCCATAATAAATCGAGACGATATTAGGAATAATAAGTCCTAGAAAAGGTAGTGTTCCAACAACAATAAAGCTTACCGCTGATATCAATGAAACAATTAAAATACCAATGGTTACAACCGGTTTATATCGAACCCCTATGTTCGTTGCAAAATCCTCACCCAGTGAAACAATATTAAACTTATAAGCATAAAGAAAGGAAACAATAAGTGCTGGTACTGTTAGTAAAATCATTTCATAAGTACCAATTGATTTATTGGCAAAACTACCAACACCAAGAATTGCTAGTAATTGTTCTGTGTTGGTTATTTGTGCCAAAAAGGTTGTAAAAGCGCTAATCACTGCACCAAACATAAGTCCCATGAGTGGTACATAAATATCATTTTTGAATTTAGTTTTTTGAATAAAATATAAGAATAAACTGGATGCCATCAATGAGAAAACAAATGAGAAAATAAACTGTCCTAAAAGTGAGACTTGTGGCATCAATAAATAACCAATCATCATCCCTTGTAAACTGGATGCATGAGTTCCAACGATCGAAGGTGAGATAAATTTATTGCGTCCAATACTTTGCATGATCAGACCGGCAACAGATAAACCTGAAGCTGTTAATATAATCGTGAGTGTTCTTGGTATTCTTGAGAGCAGTAAAACATCTATTGCCTCTTGTTCTAACATAAAAATAGATATGATATTCACATCTTTTCGAGCATCAAAGCTCAATGATAGAATGATTAAAATGATAAAGACAACAACAAAAAACGCTCTTCTATTAAGCATGACTTTATTTGGACGCGATTAATTCGAATGCTTCTCTAGTAACTTCAATAATTTCAGCGGGTTTTTGATGATGGGCATGATTTGGATCTTTGTGCATTGCGATATGCTCAGGGGAACCTTCCCAAATATAAAACGTCTTCTTATCTTGCCAGTAAATCGTTTGTCGGTAAAGGTCAAATTCTGGATTTTTAGTTTCAACTAATAATTCAGATTTAATGAATCCTGGTGACTTCTGAACCGGACCTGGCGTTAGAAAACGTTCAATCATTTTATCACGAAAGCCCTTTTGGACTTTCACATTACGTACAATAATATACATATTAAATTATCCTTTCGTTCTACAAATTTTCACATTTTATTATACACAAATCTTATATAAATGTGTATAAAAACGTCAAAAAATAGGTAAATATTGGGTCTATGTTAAAATGAACATAAGAGGTGATTATAATGGAATTAAAATATGAAACAACAGTACATAACAATTGGGGTAAACTAAAAGCTGCTGGTGCTGAAACTGGATTTGAAGTTAAAGTGGGTTCTGTTAGTAAGGCCGACTTCGAAACAACCAATCCAGAACAATTAATCGGTATGTCATGGGCAACCTGTTTAAATGCAACCATTCGTAGTATCTTAAAAGCAAAACAAATGGAAAATCATTCAATTGTAAATGTTCACGTTAAGTTATGGTTTGATGAGAAAACAAGATTCCAATTTACACTAGATGGTGAAGCATCTATTGAAGGTTTAACTATTGAGGAAACAGAAAAGATTGTTGCAACCGCACATCGCTTCTGCCCAGTTTCTAAACTCATTGGTGATAAACCTGGAGTTACACTAAAATCGGTTCTTTATGCGAAGTAAAAGGGTTATTTCTAACCCTTTTATTTTTCATTTTATATACTTTGATTAGTTACCTTTTAAATCATTAATAACTTCAATTAAAATATCAGGACGGTCAGTGATAATTCCATCAGCACCGTTTGCAATCAGCAATCTCATCGTTTCTTCATCGTTAATTGTCCAGTAGAGAACGGCCATATTTTTACGATGTGCATCATTGATGATTTGCGTATGCATGAGGTTAGCACGATAGACACCCTCATCATCTTTTAGTGCGATTGAGTCTCTGAAGAATCCTGGAAGTATATCTAGAATACCTGCTGTTCCACCAGTAATTGACATCGAACCCGGATCCGGTAAAATTAATACTTCAGATTTAACACTCCAGAAGAAATCAATATGGAATGCTGAGAAGATTGCGAATTGCGTGACTTCACTTGTTCCAGCGTTAATTTTAGCTTCAGGCATATTTTCTTTGAAGTATCCTGTGACATCATCAGAGAATGATGCTAAGACGACATTTTCAACGAGATCATATTCTTCAACTAAATCAATCAGTGTTTGAGCAGCAAGTTCAAAATCGTGTAAGTCTTCATCATAACCTTCTGAGGTTGGTGAATCTTTGATTTCAAGAATATATAAAACGGAATCTCCTACAGTATTAAAGATATCTTCTATTTTTGCAGGAATCATCTTTTCCATAATCGCTGGATCGTTTTCATTTTCGAATGGTTTAGTATTATCGATATCAACAAATTGACGTGCAAGATAGTAACCATCATCTTCATATTCTTGGATGATTTCATCATATGTATATGATCTAATAAAATCACCATTGAAATCAGATGCGGGTGACATTTCAAGATCTAAATCATGATGTGAAATGAGAACATTATCGGCAGTTAGCGCTAAGTCAATCTCTAGTACATCTGCTTCAAACTCATCAACAAGCATTTCATAAGCATATACTGTGTTTTCAGGTGCTAAATCTTTAGCACCTCCATGAGGAATGATGAGTGGATACTCACCAGTTTTACGCCAAACATTCGTTCCAGGAACGGATGAATAAGTCCAAGGGCTATAGTTAAGTAGTGTAATTACTAATACGATTGAGAAAACCGTAATTAAGAACCATTTGACAATACGAAGTAATATTTTCATTTATTTATTTTCCTTTTGTTTTAAGTATAGCGTATATAAGTTATGAGCTAGGGCACAAATTGTCATTGGTCCTACCCCTTTTGGAACCGGTGTAATGTATGAACTGATTGGTTCTACATTTTCAAAATCAACATCACCAATAAGTTTTCCATCAACTCGGTTAATTCCCACATCAATAACGACAGCATCTTTTTTAACCATATCTTTAGTAATGAACTTTGGCTTTCCAATCGCACATACTAAAATATCAGCTTGTCTCGTAAAGGATGGTAAATCCTTGGTTCTACTGTGTGTTACCGTGACGGTTGCATTTTGATCTAAGAATAGTTTTGCAACCGGTGTGCCAACAATTTGACTACGTCCGACAACAACGACATGTTTTCCTTCAATGGGGATTTGATAGGCATCTAGTAACATCATAATTCCAAGTGGTGTTGCTGGTCTTATCCCTGGTTTCTTTTGGAAGAGTAGTCCTTGATTCATGGTGTGAAAACCATCAACATCTTTCCTATAATCGATGAGTTCAATTAATTGATCGCCATTCATATGTCGTGGGACTGGTAATTGAAGCAAAATTCCATGAACATCTTTATTCTGATTGAAAGATTTAATTAATGATACAACTTCTTTCTCATTTGTATTTTCGTCCAAATGATTAATGTTAACAATCATCCCTAAGCTTTCAGCAGTTTTCAACTTTCCCTTTACATAGGATTGACTCGCTGGATCATTTCCAACTAAGATGATTTCTAGTCTTGGTTTTTCATTGAGTAAGTCTATCTTACTTTTAAGGATTGCATTTAATTTTTCAGCAGTTCCTTTTCCATCTAAGATCATTCGATCAACTCCCCTTCATCAGACATTCTAAAGTCGAGTGCTCTAGGATGTTCATTAAGACCAGGCATAATATTTATGCCTTTAGTTAGACAAACAATTAAACGTGCACCGTAACTCACACGAACATCTGAAATCTCTAAGATGAAGTCACGTGGACGACCCTTTCAGCTTGGATTACCACTTAATGAGAGTGGTGTTTTAGCCATGCAAATTGGAAAAGCTAAGTCTTTAAATTGTGCAAGTTTTCTTTTAGCACGTGGTGAGAGTTGAACCTCACTTGCACCATAGATTGTTTTAGCAATTGTCTCAATCTTCGATAAATGATTATCGGTGTACTGATAGAGTGGTTTAAAGTGTGATCCTTTTTCAGCTTCATTAACAACTAAAACTGCTAAATCTTTAGTGCCTTCTCCACCTTTTGTGAAACCTTCAGATAAAGCATATTTTATGTTATGTTGTTTGGTCCATTCATCAAAAAATTCCAATTCTTCAGGTGAATCATTTTCAAACTTATTCAGTGCAACAACTGAGTTCATTCCAATATAATTTATGTTTTCTAAATGTTTTTCTAGATTCTCCAAACCCTTGGAAAGGGCTTCAACATTCGTTTTTAGAATATCTTCATCAGTTAAACCACCGTGAAGTTTAAGTGCTCTTAATGTGGCAACAACAACGACCAATGACACTTTTGTTGATAATAATGGCTGCTTGATATGTAAGAATTTTTCCATTCCTAAATCAGCAGCAAACCCTGCTTCTGTTACAACATAATCAGCAAGCTTTAAAGCAGTTTGAGTTGCGATGACGGAGTTACATCCGTGTGCGATATTTGCAAATGGACCAGCGTGAACAAAGGCTGGAACCATCTCTTTTGCAAAAACAATATTTGGCTTAATAGCATCCTTCAATAGTAATGCAAGCGCGTCTGCACCACCTAAATCTTTGACAAAGATATTTTGGTCTTCATCGTTAATGCCAATTAAAATATCATTTAATCTAGTTTTTAAATCTTTAAAATTAGTTGATAAAGCAAGGATTGCCATAATCTCAGATGCAGCAGTAATAATAAAACCATCTTCTCTTGTTTCAGTTTTGATCTTTCTTAAACTACGATCATTAACATCAAGAGCTCTTGGCCAGTAAACATCTTTAATCTTTAGTTGATTACCAAAGTATATATGATTATCAATTAACGCAGATAAAAGGTTATGTGCTGAAGTAATCGCGTGAAGATCACCTGTGAAATGAAGATTAATATCCATTCCTGGTTCAAGTGAGGATACGCCACCACCAATTGCTCCACCTTTCATGCCAAAGACCGGACCAAGTGAAGGTTCTCTTAATGCAAGCATGACATTCTTACCAATCTTTTTTAATCCTTGAGCAAGACCAATACTCACTGTAGTTTTACCTTCACCCGCAGTGGTGGGTGTAATTGCAGTAACTAATATAAGTTTTCCATCGACTTCAGATTGTAGTCTTTCTTTAACTGATAAGCTAATTTTAAATTTATCTTTACCGTAACTTTCGATTTCGTTCTCTTTAATGCCGAGGACTTCTTTTAAATACGTGTATTTATCCATGCTTACCTCTCTAGGATATGAATGTATGTCTTTATAAACCACTTATATTATACATATAAATGCTACAACATTCCTAATAAGTTGATTAAGACAAAAATAGAGTTGTCATAAGTTCTACAACTCTATTTGGATTCATTGTGTCTTTAGTTTTGTTTTTCTTACTTTCTTTATAACAACGAAAGTTGTTACGCCACCAATTGCTAGAACACCAACAACCGATGATACAACAATAATCATTAATTGAAGTTGTCTTGCTGCATCTTCACTTTCTTCCCGTTCTAAACGCCAATCGATATAATCATCTTCATCGAGTGCATCACTTGATAAAATTCTTCCATAAAAAGTTAAATTATCAATATATATATCCCCTTGATATAAAAGATGGTTTGTTACAATTCCAAGTACTAGTTTAGACTGATTAGAGTTTGAATTATAGTTGATGTATACATGCTGTTTGACATATGTTTTTCCACCAATCGTAATCTCATCTAAATCAAAGTACTTAACATTGTTTTCATTTAAACCAATTTTCGCCCACCCCGGATCTAGTGCAGCATAATGTCTAAATCCTGGAGCAGTATCATAGGCTTCATCGGTAGGTTTTAATACACCTTCAATGAGGTTATCTTTTTCAAAATAAACATCATAACTTAATGCATAATGATCTAAGATAACAGCCTTCGGAAGATTTGTTACCTCAAGTTTAATTTCTGACCAGAAATGATCTTTATCGTAATTTGCTTCTAACTTGATTGCTCCACCATTGAAATCACTCCATGAAAGATCGAAGAATGTTGCATTGTATGGTGCACCATAATGTCCTAAGAAAACATCATTAACGCCGTTTTGACTACTAAATGTGTATTCATTATCACTAAAGTAATCAAACTTAAGTAGTCTTCTTACTTCTAATGATTCAGATTCAATAACGCCGTCATTGGTGTATGCTTTAAAATCAATAAAGACATTACTTCCTCGATAAATGTGTCTTAGATTAAATAGATGTGTATAAGTGTCCTTAGTTGAAACGTGATCTAGGGTAACATAATAATCTCCATCAATAAACATTTCAACTTTATTGACTTTCTTTTCAGTTCTTACTTTGACTTCAATTGGATAGTATTGGCCATCAAATAAACTGCCGTCTATCTCTTTAAATTGGGTTGTTGTATATGGTGATAGTACATAAATCTTATCAGAAAAATTGACCATATTCCCAATAAATAATTGTGCATACTGTTTTAATACATCAAGTTCTGGATATTTGCCTGGAATTTCAGCTAGTCTAAATCCATCATAGTCAGGATAATAACCACCATCGGTTGCATTCTCGCTTGTATCAGTACTCGCATACATCCAAAACATTGCTCCAGCTCCACCGTTTTGATAAACCGCATTGAGCCAATCATCATAAATTAATTCACGATTTCGACCTAAACTTGCACTAATTCCGAATTCTTCAAGAATAACTGGCTTACCAATCTCTTTTCCAACATTAATGTGGTCAATAATGAATTTTCGACCCCACTCCATATGACTGTGATTAATCCCCCATGATTCAGGATATAAATGGTATGTGCCAAAATCAATATGATCTAGTTCTAAAATGGCTTCAAAATCAACACCTTCAGCACCTGAATAGATATGCTGAGCTTGTCTTTCGTAATCCCAATCCTCGCGGTTATTAAAACTACCTTCATCACCTAGTGCAATCATATGATTATTATCAAGTGTTTCTTTAATGTAGGTACTCATTTCATCTGCCCACACGGTTACATCATTTATATTCCCACCATCAAGTATTGGATTTCTGGGTTCATTCATTAATTCCCAAGCAAAGATTGTTGGATCGTCACTATAATCTCTTCCATTAAAAGAATTGGTTCTTGAAATCAAATGTGAGATGTAGGTTTTATAATACGTCTTTATTTCTTCATTGGTATAAAAATCTTTTTTATGTGCATAGTTTGGATTGTTTGATGTATATCCGTATTTTTGGTTATACCATCCAACATATTCGCTTATACCAC
Source organism: Bacillota bacterium (assembly GCA_023431045.1). Lineage (GTDB taxonomy): Bacteria > Bacillota_I > Bacilli_A > Acholeplasmatales > Acholeplasmataceae > Acholeplasma. The sequence goes on from JAEYXZ010000112.1 coordinate 29,519, forward strand.
CGAAATCATCCCAATAATTGGTTAATACTATGATGACTCTAATGCCTCTTTTCGCTGCTTCACTTACAGCATAATCCATTCTAGTCCATGCACTAACAAATTCGTTATTTGCCCAAGCGGGTTCTTCAAACACACCTTGACTTGGTTGCATCCAAGCTTTGTTTTCAACAACAGACGAACTATCTCCATCAAGGAATCCCCACATTCGAATCACACTAAACCCTGCTTCACTTGCATCATCTAAAACAGCATTGATCATTGTTTCATCTTTATAGTGTAGGTAGTAATTATTCGTTCCAACAAATCGAAATGGATCATTTCCAACATAAAAGGAACCATCGGTTGCAGTGACAAAAGGTGTATTTTTAGTAATTGCACCATAAGTTTCTTGAGGTGTGATAAAAAATATTACTAATGTGATGAATAAAATAAGTATTAAATTGATTGATATGGATGTCTTTTTGATCATGAGTCTAAATCGACAGGTTTAACGAGTTTGATGCTATGTAAAACTACAGTTGATGCATCGGTTCCTTGTCTTAAGTAACTTGGGGCAAAAGTGATCGCCGCAAACGCTTGGTAACCATTTGGTCCAACCGGTAAAATCCACATTTGTTTAGTTCCATCGGTTGCTTCACTATATTCGAATAAATCACCAGAGTTCCAGTCATTTTGAGCCTTTACAATTGCACCATCACTTACACTAACCTCAATCACAATTAAAGTGACTTCGCTAAGTGCTAATGGATTACCGCCTAAATCTTGACTTGGAATACGATAAGCCATATTAGCCCAATCGTTATAACCATTATTCGTAAATGTGACTGCCTTAGTTTCACTATCATATACCGCCGTTAAAAGGCCACCGGCAGCAATTCCTAGATTATCAAATCCGTCATGCTCATTTGAGAAGTCGCTTAAATCAACCTCATAAATTGTATCAAAATTTTCTGGATCATATTCTAGTTTTATTGATGGTTCAGCATCTCCTTCAAACCAGATACCTGAAATTTTTGCAACACCAGCTTTACCACTTAAGGTCGGTCTTGGGGCAATAATAACTAGTTCTAAATTTTCACTTAATAAATGTCTTTGTGTATCAGGAACATTGACTAATACTTCAGACCACATGGTTGTTGCAGCAATTTCTCGTTCAAAAACCAAAACACCAGCAACTGTAAATAACTTAATATAGATGGATGAACCGCTACCTAAAACATTCATTCCGAGTTTTGTCTTACGGGAATAATTTTGGTTAGCAAGCTTGATATTATAGGATGTTTCCCAAGTCATATCTTTAGCGGCTGCTTCATTGTATTCAATCTCAAATAGTGGTGGTTTCGCTGTAATAACTGATGCCTCGCTTCCAAGATTAATACTGGTTGCAACATCTGCAGGAAGTACATAATCTCTAACTGGATAATTTGGAGCAGTTAAGTCAACAACATCTGGCGCACTGACGTTAATCGTTGCTGTTTTTTCTGCTTTGTTACCTGATAAATCAAAAGCGTAATAAGTAATTTGATATTCGCCTTCAACACTTAGGTTTACCAGACGAGCATCAATAATGATACTACTTGATACATTGCCATCTGTTTCATCAAATGCTGAAACACCGCTCATATAATTTGGCGTTGGTTGACCAATTTCATAATAAATGGTTTTAGTTCCATTAATTAATGGTGCAACTTCATCCGTTGGTGTTTCATCACCTGGTGGTGTATTGGTTGGTTGACATGCAACCATCAATAATGATAGAGCAACCATGACAATCATAAAGATTTTATTTTTCATGATGGAATTCCTCTTTCTTCATATTTTTTTCGATTAGTTCAATTCTTTGTTGAGTTGCATCAAATGTATTGAATTTTTCAGGAGGGTTATTAAATACGTAATCTATTAGTGCATCTTTTTTCATTGTCGCGACATGTAGTCTAGTGTCTGATGAAGCATAATAGAGATAAATGATTCCATCTTTTTCGATAGCACCATTGGCAAACAATACATTTGATACATCACCAATACGCTCATTCTCAATCGGTGCCATAAAGTATCCAGAAGGTTTTGCAATCAGTTTGAATGGATTAGCTAAATCGGTTGCGAATGTGTAGAGCACATATCTTAATCCGGCTGCTGTATTTCTCACACCGTGAGCAATATGAATCCATCCTTGATTGGTTTTAATAGGTACCGCTCCACCACCATTCTTTGTTTCATAAATGGTGTGGTAGATTCGTTGATCAATTAATGTTTCTTGATCAATGATAGGGTTTGTCATATCC
>JAEYXZ010000011.1 GCA_023431045.1 Bacillota bacterium
GTTTAATGTTAAATATAATGGTATGGGTTCGACATTAATTGAACTCGCTGATCATGATGCTAATACAATGGATAAGATTAGAACATCTATTTTAAAGAATCACCCATATCTAATTGATTTACTGAAATCATTCATTGAGCAGTTTGAACTAGGAGATTATATCTTTACTCATGCTGGATATACCTATAGTGAAGATCGTGGTTGGTATAATTATAACTTTAGTAAGACACCGTTATTTATCAGTAATTTCAGTCCAGGAGAGAAGACATATGTTTTTGGACACTTTCATGCCTATGTCCTAAATCAATACTGGCATAAGAAGGCATTTGATGAACCATTCGTTATTCCCGGGTTCATTGGTATTGATACGAGAACTGTCATCTCAAAGAAAATTAATGTACTCATCTATGATGAAGAAGGAAACTGGCTAAATCAAAGTGAATTTGTATAATAAAACACTTGGTTCGATTTGATCCAAGTGTTTTTATTTTACTTAATGATTAATGATTTTCCAGTCATTGCTTTTGGTTGTGGGATTCCGAGTAAATCAAGCATTGTTGGTGCAACGTCGCATAACGCACCAGTATTAACTTTAATTCCAGGTTTAGTAATAATGACTGGAACTAAGTTGGTGGTATGAGCGGTATGAGGGTTACCTAGTGCATCACGCATTTGTTCTGCGTTACCATGGTCAGCTAATATAATTGCAACACCACCCATTTCAAGAATTTGATTGGTCACAGCTTCAACGCATTCAAGTGTTGCTTCAACAGCTTTAGTAGCAGCTTCAATTGATCCGGTGTGTCCAACCATATCAGGATTTGCAAAGTTTAGAATCATGGTTTGATATTGATTGGTTTTTAAAGCTTTAATGACTTCATCTTTGACGTCATAAGCACTCATTTCAGGTTTTAGATCATAAGTTGGAACCTTTGGAGATTCAACTAAAATTCGTTTAGAATGTGCAAGTGGTACTTCTTTACCACCATCAAAGAAGAAAGTGACGTGAGCATACTTTTCAGTTTCAGCTGCACGAATTTGGTTTAAACCTGCTTTTTCAATCACACTACCGTATAAATCATCAAATGACTGAAGTTCAAAGGCTAATTGTCCTTTGACACTTTCATTGTAGTGCATCATTGAAACGTAGAAGATGTTTTGAAGAGGTTGATTGATGTGAAGTAGTGGTTTACCTTCGGTATAGTATTGTTTTACTGCAGAAGGGTTAGATAATGCTGTAGACATACGAATTGCTCTATCAGGTCTAAAGTTTGCAAAGATGATGGCATCATTGTCTTTGATTAAACCATTTGAATTAACAATAAAAGGTTTAATGAATTCATCGGTAATACCAGCTTTATAGGATGCTTCAATACCTTCTAAAACATTATCATAATGTGGTGCATCACCTAAGGTCATAGCATCATATGCGAGTTGAATACGATCCCAATTGTTATCACGATCCATTGCATAATAACGACCTGATAATGTTGCAACATTAAAGCCATAATCAACTAAATCTTTCACAAATCCTAAACCGGGTGTTTGTGGGGTATCGCGACCATCAGTAAATGCATGTAAATAGGTTTGACCATCAACGCCTTCTTGTCTAGCTAAGTCAAGTAAAGCTTTAAAATGCGTTGGATATGAGTGAACGCCACCATCTGAAACTAATCCTAAAATATGTAATTTAGAATGATTCTTTTTAACATGCTTAATCGCATTTAAAAAGGCATCATTGGTGAAGAAAGAACCATCTTTAATGGCAACATTGATTCTTGATAGAGATTGCCAAACGACACGACCTGCACCTAAATTTAAGTGACCAACTTCACTATTACCCATTTGACCTTCTGGTAGCCCAACTGCTTCGCCAGATGCAACCAGTGTGCTATTTGGATATGTTTTTAATAAATAATCTAAATATTTTGTTTTAGCGAGTGTAACTGCGTTTGATGATGATGCAGGAGCTAAGCCTAAACCATCCATAATAATAAGACCAACAAATTTTTCTTTCATGAACTTTTTCCTTTCGTCATAACCTTTTTCATTATACAACATTTTATTCAATCACAAAGTGATTTATATATATCGTCGAATAAAACCCATACTTATTAATTGTATAAAAGCTAGAATCCATATAAAATAGTAATAAGAGGTGTCATATGAAAAAGATCTTTCTAATGGTATTCATATTGATTAATGTCTTACTTGTAACGTCATGTGCTCGAATTATCTATGAACCAACGTTTGATGAGTACGCCATTGAAACTCGAGAAATGAATCCCTCAAATCAATATGAGTCTACTCCAAATAAAGCGATTGAGAATTTGATTGATGATGAATATATCACTGCCAATATTTTAATTGAGAATAAATCAGATCAAGGATTTGCAAGTCTATTCTTTGGTTCTGAAGGAAAACTTGGTTCCGGTGTTATTTTCTATGAGACAGAAGAATATTATTATGCCTTAACCAATGCTCATGTTGTTTCAGATTACAAGGAAGATTTCTATTCTATTTATGTCACCGACTATTATGAAAATACCTATCTAGCTTATGTTTATGAAGGTTCATATCAAGAAACATATGATTTAGCAGTCATCGTTTTCATGAAGAAAGCTGCGGATCTTCACGTTATGGAGATTAAGACAACACAGTTAATATGGAGTCAAGATGTGATTGCGGTTGGTAATCCAAATGGGGATCGAAATATTATTACTCGTGGAAAATATATGTCAAGCGAATATGTTGATATCATGACCGATGAAGGAATACCTGAAGAAAAACCATATCCATTTTATGTTCATTCCGCATTTATAGAGCCTGGTAGTTCAGGTGGAATGTTACTTGATTTATCGTTATCTGTCGTTGGTATTAACACCGCTGCAGCAACCGATCATTTTGATGCCTTCATTGAAGGGTATGCAATCCCTGGATATGTTCTAGTTGATTATTTAGAAGATTATGTCTATGTTGAAATAAGTGAAACTGAATCTGCTTAGCGTTTTCATTTATAATATTATTTGAAATATCAGTCATAGAATGTTAAAATGAACATACAAAATTAAATCATCTTCGGGGCGGAGTGAAATTCTCCACCGGCAGTAAAAGTCTGCGAGCTAAACATATTTAGCAGGAACCTGTGTGATTCAGGTACCGACAGTATAGTCTGGATGGGAGAAGAAAATATCTTTTTTTGAGTCCTTTTTTAGTTACCCGAAATGGTTTGTTTGGGTAACTTTTTTTTGACAATAAGGAGGAAAATATGAGTCAAAATCATTTTCAAATCAGACATCTGATTTACATCATTACTCTTTCAGCCATTTCAATCGTCGTCGGACTGATTGAAATACCATGGGGGATGATCATCCCAACTGCAGGATTTCTGAAACTTGATTTTTCAGAAGTCATCATCTTAGTATCACTTGTTTTATTAGGTACGAAGAACACATTTTTCGTTATCTTATTAAGATCCATTGCCAGACGTTTAGTGATCGGTATGGGACCTGATCAATGGCTTGGTGAAGGTCTTGCAATCCTTGCTAGTCTTTCGATTATCTTAGCATACTGGATTGTTTTATTCATCTTTAAAAGAACTGAACGTCCTCTATTAAAACATGATGATGTGGATTTATCTGTTGGTTGGAAAGAATGGTTAATTGGGACATCTCTAATTACAATCTCTTTAACTGTTGTATTATTTACAGTCAATCTCTTCGTGACAACACCACTTTACTTTGGTATACTCGGTGATAACACCTATACTTTTGCAGGGATCATGGCTGGCGAATCTTTTTGGTATCCAAATCCAAATGACTATATCAGTTTTACAGTGATTTCATATATTCCGTTTAATTTAGTGAAGGGAATATTGGTATCAAGTATCTTCTTTATGGTGAAACCATACTTGAAAGCAATTAAGTTTTAAATGAGTATACGCTTTCAATTCAATTTGATTTGTAAAATCATCGACTTAAATGTATAATATGAATGGTCAATTAATAAAATCAAAAACTTAAAAGGAGAATTAAATATGCCATATATTACAAGTGTGTATGCAAGAGAAGTTCTAGACTCTCGTGGTAATCCAACTGTTGAAGTTGAAGTTGCAACTGAATCTGGTGCTTTTGGACGCGCATTAGTTCCATCTGGAGCATCAACTGGAGAACATGAAGCAGTTGAATTACGTGATGGAGATAAGAGCCGTTACTTAGGTAAAGGGGTTTTAAAAGCAGTTGCAAATGTCAATGAACTCATTGGACCTGCAATTTTAGGGGAATCTGTTTTAGATCAAGTTGGAATCGATCGTAAATTAATCGAACTTGATGGTACAAAGAATAAAGGAAAACTTGGTGCAAATGCTATTTTAGGTGTTTCAATTGCTGTTGCTAAAGCAGCTGCTGATTTACTTGGATTAGAATTATACCAATACCTAGGCGGATTTAACGCGAAGCAATTACCAGTTCCAATGATGAATATCATCAATGGTGGCGCACACTCAGATGCTCCAATTGACTTCCAAGAATTCATGATTTACCCTGTTGGAGCTAAATCATTTAAAGAAGCAATTCGTTGGGGTGCTGAAGTATTCCATAACTTAAAATCAATCTTAAAGAAAGCTGGACTTGTTACAGCTGTTGGTGATGAAGGTGGATTTGCTCCAAACTTATCATCCAATGAAGCAACCATTGAAGCAATCTTAGAAGCAATTAAAAAAGCAGGTTATGAACCAGGTAAAGATATTTATATTGGTTTTGACGTTGCTGCATCAGAATTCTTTGATGATGCTAAAAACAAGTACGTTTTCAAGAAATCAACTAAAGAAGAATTCACATCAGCTGAATTAGTATCATACTATGAAAAACTAGTTGCTAAATATCCAATCATTTCAATCGAAGATGGTATGGATGAAAATGACTGGGCTGGTTGGAAGTTATTAACCGACAAACTTGGTTCTAAGATTCAACTTGTAGGTGACGATCTATTCGTTACAAACACTGAATATTTAGCTAAAGGTATTGCAACAAACACTGCAAACTCAATTCTAATTAAAGTTAACCAAATCGGTACTTTAACTGAAACATTCGATGCAATCGAAATGGCAAAACGTGCTGGTTATACTGCAGTTGTCTCACATCGTTCTGGTGAAACAGAAGATACAACAATTGCTGATATCGCTGTTGCAACCAACGCTGGACAAATTAAGACTGGTTCTGCATCACGTACTGACCGTGTTGCTAAATACAACCAATTAATTCGTATCGAAGATCAACTTGGTGATGATGCTCAATACCTAGGTTTAAAGGCATTCTACAACCTTAAAAAGTAAATTTTAAGATTTAAACACCTTCCATGTGGAAGGTGTTTTTTTGCATTATAGAAGTATGTCTATAAGACATATGATAAGATAAAGCAAATTAATAAATGATTCATGTAAAGGGGATATTTGAGATGGATGCGAAACGGATTTATCTTAATTTACCGATTGAAGATGTCAATCGAACCAAACATTTTTGGTCTGAATTAGGGTTTAAAATTGATGAAAAATTTACCGGTGGTGAAACGGTTGCGGTGGTGCTCATTGAAGATTTAGTCTATGCATTATTTTCTGAGAAAAGACGATTCTCAGAGTTTACTACTCGTAAGATAGCAACCGATGAGACCACACAAGTGTTATTTGCAGTTGATGTTGAGAGTCGTGCTAAAGTCGATCAAATCATCGAAATTGCGGTTAAGAATGGTGCTAAGAAATATCTTAATGCAGAAGACCATGGTTGGATGTATTTTGATCGTTTTATCGATTTAGATGGACATCAATGGGAAATATTATTTAGTGACATAACACTTTTACCAAATGAATAAACTCAATAAACTATATTTTTAAAATCGATGTATATACTTACATCGGTTTTTTTAAATTAACTATGTTAAAATAATAACAGAAATCATCAAGTCCGAGGTTATTTATGAGAGAAAAAACAAAAGCAATATTAATTATTACAGTGATCTATATCATCATGTTCGTCATTGGATATCTATCATATGCATTTATACCATTACCTTCGATACTCTTAAGTGTTTTAGTTGCAGATGTCATTATGACAATCTTTATTTGGCTTTTAAGTTTAATCCTTAAAAATGCCTCACTTTATGATCCATACTGGAGTGTTGTCCCACCAGTCATCATTCTATTTTTAATGATTGATCAAGCTAATTTTGGGCTAAACTTAATTTTACTATTTATAGGAATCCTGATTTGGTCGGTTCGTTTAACCTATAACTGGGCTAAACTATTCAAAGGACTTCACGAACAAGATTGGCGTTATGATCAGATCAAAGCATTCAATCCAAAACTTTTCCCTTTAACAAATTTAACCGGCATTATGATGTTTCCTACTTTAATTGTTTTTGCACAGTTGATTGGATTAACAGCCATGATTGAAGTTGATCATCAATTAGGTTTTTCAACAATTATCGGTTTTATATTAATTGTTTTAGCGACATTATTGCAGTTTATTTCTGATTCACAAATGCAATCATTTAAAAAAACTAATCAAGTTAAGAACAAGATTATCGATATTGGTTTATGGAAGTATTCAAGACATCCTAATTATTTAGGAGAAATCTTGATTTGGTTTGGTGTTTATATGTTCTATGCTGATGTCTATGGAATTACACCTCATATTTTTGCCCCAATTGGAATGTTACTCATGTTTTTAGTGATTTCAATTCCAATGATGGAAAGAAAAATAATAAAGACAAGACCAGCGTACAAAATGTATCAGAAAGAAGTGGCAATGCTGATACCTTTTGTCAAATTTAAATTAGGAAAAGAACAACATGCTCAAAACGAGACTAGCAACCAATCATGATCTAAAAGATATCTTAGAGGCTATTCAAGATTCTGCTCGATTTTTAAAGCAAAATAAAATACCTCAATGGCAAGGCATGAATTGTCCAAATGAAGACTTAATCAAATCTGACATCGAAAATAAACATGGTTATGTCTTGCTTATGAATGATGTTGTTTGTGGCTATGCAGCATTTTCTGATACAAGAGAAAAAGTGTATGATGATTTGTATCAAAGACTTCATTTACCAAGTCAAAAGTATATTGTTATTCATCGAATTGCGAGCAAGGATTCAATTCGTGGTCAAGGACTTATTTCGACATTTTTAAAGCTTGTAATGAGAGATTTATCTGTTAAAGTAAATGACTTTAGAATTGATACCCATCCACTCAATTTGTTCATGCAAAAAGTGTTAAAGAATCTTGATTTTAATTATATAGGTGATGTCACTTTACCGATTACGGATGGGTTTAGACACACCTACAGACTGCTTTTTTGAGCATTTTTATGATATAATCATATTGCTTGAAAGGTTGTTGATTTATATGACGAAGAAAAAAGATAAAGTAAAAGATTTTATTAACAAAGACTATATTGATGATAACGGGAATGCAGTCGTTGATGTTGTCATCAATGATCCAGCAAACCTATTTTCACCTTATTCTGCAAAGATGCTCTTAAAAAGAGATATTTTTTTGTATCTTGATACAATTGCAGATCCGATTCCTAATGATTATCCATTAATTATTAATTTTGTTGTTGATGATTTGACTAAAGTTGATCAAAACTATGTAAGAGAAGCACTCAAACGTTATTACTGGTTTAGCTATAAAGAGATGGAAAGAAATCTCTTAAAAGAATTATTATTATCATTGTTATACTTCTTTATTGGAGCGATTCTTTTAACCGTTGATGCATTTTTTAATGCAGGTAATAATCCATGGTTTACGATTATTAGTAATTTGGTTATTGTTATCTCCTGGGTCTTCATTTGGGAAGGTTTCACACAACTTTTTATTGGTCGTAGAGCAAAAATTGTAGATATGACCAATGAAAGACAAATGGCTTTAGCAACCGTTAGATTCATTAGTAAAATTGGCGATTAAGTGATTAACATACAATAGAGGTGAGATGGATGAATAAAGAATTTATCATTTGGTATTTCGAACAACAAAAAACCTACATCTCGCTTGAGACAATCAAAGAAACGTTTAAGGAGCAAGCTGAGACGATTTTGGCGGATATCGCTCCTTTTTTTGATGTTCATAAAAAATATGGTGTGACATTAAATCCAAGGTTTGCATTAGGAATTTTGGAGATTAAAAGAACTGTAGCTTTCCTCGTTCAAAAAGATACCAATGATTTGGTTGTCGAATTAGAACATTTAGAGAATGCACTTGATCAAGACTTAGTGATCGTTGAAAAGACAAGAAGATTCAATAAAGTTAAAGCAGTTATCAAGAGTCACTTAACCCAGATTATTGCTAATGTTCATAAAACCATTCAAGGTATTCGATTTGATTCTCTGCAAACTGAAGGACGTTCGATTAAAGTCTATAATATTCCAGATTATTTGGTTGATGGTCATGTTGTATTACTAAAAATTAGAGAAATCAGTTTAAGAGAAATTACGACTGATTTCGGTGAAGTTATAGGACATAAGAATGATCCTGACATGGATATTGTCCGAATCATCTATGAATATCAATGGCCACTTAAGTTTCCACATGAAGTGATTAAACAAGTTCATGAAACAAAATATGATCTAACTTATGAGAAATCAACACGCGTTGATTTAACCAACCAGTTAATTGTTACTATTGATGGTGCTGATGCTAAAGATTTAGATGATGCCATATCTCTTACAAAAAACACGGATGGAACATTTGAACTAGGGGTTCATATTGCCGATGTTTCTTATTTTGTACCTGAAAATTCACCACTGGATCAAGAGGCTTTTAATCGTGCAACTTCGGTCTATTTAGCAGACCGTGTGATACCAATGATTCCGCATGGTTTATCAAATGATTTATGCAGTTTGAATCCACACGAAAGTAAGTTCACATTGACTTGTCAAATGACGTTAAGTGAACAAATGGAAGTAATTGATTATAAGATTTTCCCATCAATCATTGAATCAAAATATCGACTCACTTACCAAGCAGTTAATGAGTTACTCAAAAACAATCAATCACTTGGTAATCAGACACTCGATGATATGCTTTTTAAAATGAATGAAATGGCACAAAAACTAAAGGTTATTAGACGTAAAAGAGGTGCGATTGAATTTGAATCCTCTGAACTAAAGTTTGAACTTGATTTAGAAGGACATGTCTTAAAGATTGAAGAAAGAAAAACGGATGATGCAGAAATGTTGATTGAATCATTTATGATTTTAGCCAATGAAACAGTCGCTAAACATTTCCATGAAAATCATTTACCAGGCATTTATCGCGTTCATGAAAAACCAGATGTTGATAAACTAGATACAGCGTTATTAACAGTTGAAAAGTTAGGGTTTAAACACGATAAGAGTAGTAAAACGACTGCAAAAATTCTACAAAAACTAACTCAACAATCACTTGCAACACCATATCAATATATCATCCACATGATTTTATTAAGAAGTATGCAAAAAGCGAAATATTCACCAAGTCCAATTGGTCACTTCGGACTTGCAAGTGACTATTATTCACACTTCACATCCCCAATTCGTCGTTATCCGGATTTGTTATTACACCGCATGATTAGAAATTTGGTTTTTGAAACCAATAAAAAAGAATTCGTCAAAAAGAAATCACATTTTGAAATGATTATGTATCACTATTGTGAACAATCCTCAGAGCAAGAACGAAAAGCAATCAACATGGAACGTGATGTTGTTAAACTTAAGTCATGTGATTATATGCAAAACCATATTGGTGAGGTATATCAAGGCTTAATTATTCAGATCATGCCTTCAGGATTCTTTGTTAAGATTGAGAATGGTGTTGAAGGATTTGTCGCATTAAGAAATGTACCATGTTACCTAATTTATGATGAAGAAAATTTATTATTCTTTACGAATAACGGTAAGAAGTATCGTTTAGGTGATCAAGTTGAAGTGAAATTGATCAAGGTTGACATGGTTGAAAAACAAATTGATTTTACAGTAACAAGCGAACTCAAAATAAGAGGTAATAATTTCTCAAGTCGCGGTAAAAAGAAAAATATCCAGACAATCATCAGTCGTAATAAAAAGAATCAAAAACATAAAGCTCAAAAACGAAAATATAGTTAAGAATCAGTTAATTTATATTCTGTAAAAGAATATCCATATGTTAAAATAAGTTTAAGAAAAAGTTAAGGAAATCATCTTGAAAATCATTGCAACAAACAAAAAAGCAACATTTGAATATTTCATTGAACAAAAATTCACAGCCGGTATTCAACTTCAAGGGTCTGAGGTTAAAAGTATTCGAGCTGGAAAAGTTTCAATCAATGAAGCTTATGTAACATTTAAAGGTGATGAAATCTTTGTTTTAAATATGCACATTGCGAAATATGATCAAAGTGGCATCTTTAATCATGAAGAAACAAGAACTCGTAAGTTATTACTGAATCGTCATGAAATTTCTAAATTGATAGGAGCAAGACAAACCGAAGGGTATACCGTCATTCCACTGCAAGTTCAACTTCATCAAGGATTAATTAAACTGGAAATAGCACTTGCAAAAGGTAAAAAACTCTACGATAAACGAGAAACCATTAAAGAACGTGATCTACAACGTGAACAACGACAACAATTCAAAGGTAGAAACCGATGAAAGTCAGAATTGGATTAATGCTTGGTGGCGGTGGTGCAAAAGGTGCTTATCAACTAGGAGTTATTAAAGCACTCGAGGAAGCCGATTTACTAAAACACATCAAAAGCATTTCTGGAACTAGTATTGGTGCAATTAATACAATTTTATTGATGGCTAATAAGAATCACAGTCATATGAGTGAGATTTGGAGTGAAATCGATCATAAATCAGTGTTTGGGCATCGTAATAATTTATTTAAAAAACCTGATCGAATGTATTCGCTTGGACCACTTGCTGAAACTTTAATCAGTAAAGTTAATCAAGAAGAAATCAAAAAATCAAACTATCGTGGATTTGCAACAGCAGCACTCATGTATTCTAAAGAGTCATTATTGCATCAAATTACAACTGATACCATGGAAAAAAGAGTATTTTGTCTCAATGAATGTGAAAATCCTTATGATGCAGTCTTAGCATCCGCATCAATCCCAGTTATTTTTGGACCAACGCAAATCGATGGATTCAATTATGTTGATGGGGGAATTCTTGATAACTATCCAGTCCAACCCTTAATTGATGATGGATGTAATTTGATCTTTGCAGTACCGCTTGATGATCGTTTTAATCCACACATTTATGATTATGCAAATGTCCATATCATTGATTTCACAGCTCAATCAGCTTTCAATCATAATATTGTTCAAGATTACTTAGATATGCTAAAATTCAATCATCAATTTAAAGATGAAAAAGAAGAACTAGGGTATCTTGTTGGTCACATCATGATTCAAAAAATGATTGATGAGCAAATTCTTGACCAATTCTTATGGATGAGAAAGTTTAAAATTGAATCAGGCTTTCATGTGTTATCACCAGATCCAAAAGATGAGGATTTTATTAAATCGAATCGCATTAAAATCAAAAAGAAGAATAAGGGGAATAAAAAATGAGCTTTGAACTAGATATTATTCGGATGATTCAATCCATTCGAACCGGATGGCTTGATACCATTATGATACTCTTAACTGAATTAGGAGATCAAATGGTGTTTATTGGAATTGTTGTCTTCTTGTATTGGTTTATCGATAAGAAGATTGCATTCAAGATGACTTATGCATTTATCTTTTCTGCTGTTGCTAATGAACTTTTAAAAGGCATCATTGGACGCAACCGTCCTTATGTTGAAGATCCATCATTAAACGTTGGTGATCCTACCCATGGATTCGCATTTCCATCTGGACATGCTCAAAATATTGCTGTTGAATCAACCATTCTATATCAGAACTTTAATAAAAAGGTATCCTGGTTAAAGTGGGTATTACTTGCTGCAATGATTATTGTTCCATTAACAAGAATGTATCTTGGTCAACATTACTTAAGTGATGTTTTAGCAGGATTAATCATTGGGATGATGTTAGCTTATGGTATTGCATTATTAGTTGATAAAATGGGTGATAAAGAGCATATTTGGGGATTAATTGTTTTGATTCCATTAATGATTGCTTTAATTGTCTTGGCATTTTTACCAACGGTGTATGAAGAAGTTAAGAATATTTATGTTGCACTTGGTGGTTATGCTGGATTTATGTTTGGATACACAATTGATAAATTGTGGATTAAATATAACGATAAACCTGCAAAAATAAAGATTTTATGGAGAGCATTAGTTGGTATTGCTGGAGTTGCTATTTTATACTTTGGATTATCAGTAGTCTTTAAAGCAGTCTCTCCAGAAAATGTTTATTTAGATTTCACTCGCTATGCACTTATTGGTTTATGGGGTAGTGCTGGTGCAATGTCAACATTTAAAGCACTAAAGGTATAAAAATGGTTTTTCAAAAGAAGTTCACTGAATTATCAAATCTTGAATTACTACAAATCATGCAACTACGACAAAGCGTATTTATGATTGAACAAGCAATCCATGAAGTTGATATTGATGAATTTGATCCAAACGCACTTCATTGTTTTGTAAAACGTGAAGGCAATATTGTTTCTTATGCGAGATTAATTATGCACCATGATCAACTTTATGTTGGACGTGTTTGTACAAATGCAAATTATCGTAAACAAGGTTTTGCAACTGAAATCATGAAGGAATTTCAAAAACAACATGAAGTTCTTGCTGTTTCAGCTCAAATTCAAGTGATTTCTTACTATAAAAAACTTGGGTTTCAAATCGTTGGCAATAAGTATAGAGAAGCTGGCATTTGGCATCAGAAGATGGTTTGGATTAGTTAGTTATTAATGAGTATCCGTAGCTCAGTGGATAGAGCGCTGCCCTCCGAAGGCATAGGTCGTCGGTTCGACTCCGATCGGGTACAATATGATTTTTAGCACCCACTGCAAAGTGGGTTTTTTGTTTGAATGATTTTTCTTATTTGATAGAATCTTTTTAGTTTATATGATAAAATATAACTTGCAATGATTAAGAGGAGTAGTTTTTATTTGATTTGAAAGAGAGTCTCAGTTTGGTGAAATGAGATAACAAATAGAAATGAAGGCTATCTTATGAGCAAAAGTCTGATCTACTTTAAATCGATCGTATAATGAGTGCCAGGTAACTGGAACTAAGGTGGTACCGCGTAAAGTATTTACGTCCTTAGAAGATTAATCTTTTAAGGACTTTTATTTTTACTAAAAAGGAGCATGAACAAAATGAAATACATGACAGCACAACAAATCAGAGAAACATGGTTGAACTTTTTCAAATCAAAGGGTCACAGTATTGAACCTTCTGCATCACTTATTCCAGTTGGAGACCCAACGTTACTATGGATTAATGCAGGGGTTGCACCACTTAAAAAGTACTTTGATGGGACTGAAAAGCCAAAAAGTCCAAGAATAACCAATGTTCAAAAATCACTTCGTACTAATGACATTGATAATGTTGGAAAAACCGCAAGACACCATACCTTCTTTGAAATGTTAGGTAATTTTAGCATTGGTGATTATTTTAAAGATGAAGCTATACGCTGGGGTTATGAACTGTTAACAAGTGAAAAGTGGTTTGGTTTTCCAAAAGAAAAACTATATATCACTTATTATCCAGATGATCTTGTCGCTCGTAATCTTTGGATTGAATGTGGGATGGATCCATCACACTTAATTCCTTTAGAGTCTAACTTCTGGGAAATTGGACCTGGTCCATCAGGCCCAGATACTGAAATCTATTTTGACCGTGGCTCAAGTTATGATCAAAGAGGACCAGAACTGATAGCAAACGATCTTGAAAACGATCGTTATATTGAAATTTGGAATATCGTCTTTTCTCAATATAATGCAAATCCTAGTGTACCAAGAAATGAGTATAAAGAATTACCAAATAAGAATATCGATACCGGTGCTGGACTTGAGCGTTTTGCATGTGTCATTCAAGGAACAAAAACCAATTTTGAAACCGATCTGCATTTTCCAGTAATCCAAAAAACAGCTGAACTTTCAAATATTTCATATGATGGTCAAATAGCATTTAAAGTCATTTCAGATCATATTAAAACATTAACCTTTGCAATTTCAGATGGTGCAACATTATCTAACGAAGGACGCGGATATGTTTTAAGACGAATTCTTCGTCGTGCCATTAAATTTGGTCGTGGTTTAGGCTTTGATAAGCCATTCCTACATCAATTGGTTGATACTGTTGTAGATATGATGAAATCATTTTATCCATCATTAGAAAAGACCAGCGAGATCGTTAAAAATATTATTCTTAAAGAAGAAATCAAGTTCTTCGCAACCATTTCTGATGGAGAAAAACATCTTTTATCGTCCATTAAAAATAGCAAGCTTTCAGGAGAAGATGCTTTTAAACTTTATGACACCTATGGATTCCCAATTGAGTTAACACTAGAATATGCTGAAGAAAATGGTGTTTCCGTTGATATGGAAGGTTTTAAAGCCGCGTTAATTGAGCAAAAGAATCGTAGTCGCCAATCCAGACAAGTTGATTCTTCAATGCGTTCTCAAGATGAAGCATTTATGAATTTCAATCTCCCATCCGAATTTGTTGGATATGAACACTTGCAGGTCGAAGCAAAGGTTATTAAAGTCTTTGAACAGGGAATTGTCTTAGATAAAACACCTTTTTATGCAACCATGGGTGGTCAAATCCATGATGAGGGAACCATTAATGGACTTGTTGTTAAAGATGTGATCAAGTTACCAAATGGACAATTCTTACATGTCATTGAAACTGATAGTTTTGAAGAAAATGATGATGCTTTAGCAATCGTAGATGAGCATGTTAGAACATTAACAGCAAGAAATCATACAGCAACTCATCTTCTACATCAAGCCATCAAAGACGTACTTGGTAGTCACTCACATCAACAAGGTTCATATAATGGTCCTGATAAACTAACCTTTGATATTAATCATTTTGAAGCAATTAAGCCTGAACAAATTATCAAAATTGAACAAATTGTTAAGGAAAAAATCAATCAAGCTTACGAAGTAAAAACACGTGTATTACCAATAGATGAGGCTAAAAAACTTGGAGCGAATATGCTCTTTGGTGAAAAGTACGGTGATATCGTTCGTGTCGTTGATATTAATCAGTGGAGTCTAGAGTTTTGTGGTGGAACCCATGTTAGAAACACTAAAGATATTAAGGAGTTTGTTATTACATCAGTTGAATCAATTGGATCTGGTATTTATCGTTTTGAAGGCTTCACTCATGATGTTGTCCAGAATAAACAAAAATATTTGGGTAACTTAATTGACACCTATCAACAATTAATTCAAAAAGCATCCAACATCACTAACCACACTTTCGTACCTCTTGCTGAACCAATCGTTACTGGATCATTTAAAGATGTGCTAAACTATCGTGAGTTTGTTGAAACTTACAAGAATACAGTTAAGAATCTTGAAAAAACATATGAACAACAAAGAGTTCAAGACATCCTTAACCAAGCAGATTATTTCATACCGAAAACAATCCAACCAACCAGTTATGTCATCACCCACGATTTACCAAATTCCAGTCTAAAGCCATTAATTGATGTCTTATATGATAAAATGAAGACAGAGGTTGTCATATTGATAAATATGACAGCAGAGAAAGCAAGTTTCCTTGTTAAAACTTTAACAAAGGATGCGAAATCAATTGTGTCAGAATTAGCTCAAAAAACCGTTGGTAATGGTGGTGGAAAAGCTGATTTTGCTCAAGGTGGTACACAAAGAATCGATTTATTAAATCAATACTTGGAAGGTAAAAATTGAAATATTTAGGACTTGATTTAGGTGAAAAAACTTTAGGTGTTGCATTATCAGAGTCTGGAATCATCGCGCATCATTTACAAACGATTCGCTTTTATTCACAGAATTTTACAGCAGCACTTGAAGAACTTTTAAAGATTATTAAAACATACCAGATTGATGTTGTTGTTCTAGGGTTACCTAAACATATGAACAATGATATTGGTGAAAAGGGAATCATGGCTCAACAGTTTTAAACCATGATTGAAAGTGCATCAAGTGTTAAGGTCATCCTTTGGGATGAACGCTTATCAACTAAGTCTGCGCTTAAATATTTATCTGATAATAACAAGAAGTACGATAAACAAAGAGCTTTAAAGGATGAAGTTGCTGCGCAAATTATCTTACAAAATTATTTAGATTCTCTAGGAGGATTCCGATGAAACAAACATTAGATAAAATGACGATCATTGCAGAAGATGGTAGCGAACAAGAAGTTAGAATTCTTTTTACTTTCACTGAGAATAAGAAAAACTATGCGGTTTTTGAGTTTGAAGATACCAATGAAGTATCAGCTGTCATTTATCATCCTGGTAAAAACGAACAAGAAGGTCGTATTGAATATATTGAAGATGAAGCTGAATGGGATTTAATTGATAAGGTTTTAGATCAATACGAAAAAGACCTAGACGAACTAGAGGAAGACGATTCGGATGAATGATCTGAATCAATTTAAAGCCTATTGCTTAGAACATAAAATTCCGATTATTACAGATGATGCTTTGGACTTTATTCTTGATTACATGAAGAATAACCAAGTAAAAAACATTCTTGAAATCGGAACAGCATACGGTTTTAGTGCCATCGCTTTTTCCAAAGCTGGTGCACATGTTGATACCTTTGAGAAGGATGAAGAACGCATTCTAGAAGCTGAAAAATGGATTCAATCCTTTGATGCAGATGTCACCCTTTATCCATATGATGCAAACACCTATGAACATTTAAATAAGTCTTATGACTTAATTTTCATTGATGCTGCCAAAGGTCAATACCAAAAATTCTTTACCAAATTTAAACACCATCTTTCACCAGGTGGTGTCATTTTCTGTGATAATTTATCCTTTCACAATTTAAAACCTGAAAATGTCCGTAAAAGACAAACTAGAAACTTATTAAAAAGAATTGATCGATTTAAAGATTTTTTAATGGATCAATCTGACTTTGATACCCAAATCATGGATTTAGGTGATGGGCTATCAATCAGTAAGAAAAGAGCACTCAATGAAACTTTTAACAACCATCCACAACCTTAATCACTTAGATGTATTATCAGCTGTTGCTGATGGTTTTTTACTAGGTGATGAAAGATATGCGGTGAGACTAACTCACAGTTTTGATTTAAGTGAGATGCTTGATGCAATCAATAGAATTCAAAAATTAAATAAATCATGTTTTATCTTGATGAATCAAATGATGACAGATCAAGAACTAGATGATGCGAAAACATATATCGAATCACTTCCGGTTCATTTAATCGATGGATTTATCATTGCTGATC
>JAEYXZ010000004.1 GCA_023431045.1 Bacillota bacterium
CTTTTTCACTGATCCCGATTAATTCTGCTAACTGATTTAATTTCATGAGACGCTCCTTCTTTTTCGACTTCGTGTTAATTATAACAATTTTAAATAAGATACACAAAGAATATTGTAAAAGAAAAAGACAACCTCACGTGAGATTGTCTCTTTTCAGTTTATTGATTAGAATTCGTCATAAACGAATGTATCTAGTTCTACTCTTGTATCTAGGTCATCATGTGCTGGATAAAGGAATGGATTTTCATAGATTGGTGCGATTAAGTCATATAAGAATTCCTTAACAAGCGTTAATCCAAGACTTTCATCAACTTCAGTATAGTCAATATAACCACGGAATTCATTACGATCCATTGATTGAGCATTTCCAATTAATGTTGCAGGGTCTGTTGTTGTTGCTCCATCAATATCGGTAATACCTAGAGCGATAAACGCTTCCGTCATATTAATCATTTCATCAAGTTGAATATCAACATTTGGATCTTCTGTTCCAACATGGGACTCAACCGTATCAAGACCCGCATCAACAATCGCCTTAGATATAATACGATTAACGAGTACTGATTCTTCTTCAAGTGCAGCTTTGACATTCGTAATTGGTGTTGTATCTGCCGCGATGTTGTTGATTTCAAGTGTATTAAATCCTAGTGCAACTAAAGCATTTGACATTGCTCTAAATTCATCGTCTTTAATATCAATATTAATTGAATTATCATCGACATAAGCACTCTCTGGTACGCTAATTCCTAATCCGGATAAATCAAGACTATTTATGATGATTGATGTCTTTCTTTGGATAACATAAGAGTAATTATCATCTGGGAATAATTGTGCAAGTTTAGCAGACTCAACACTTCCCGGAGTCATACCTGTAACGACGGTTTGTAATTCAGCATTCGGATCATTATCAGTTAAGACTTTAATACTGTTAATGATTCGAGTAATTTCTGCTGCAGTATAATACTCATCGACATATCCTACTTCATAAGCATCCTCATTAATATCAGGATCTGCAAATGCTAAGATACCTTCTGAGATGAAATAACGAATGATGTAAGAATTATGGCCATGGATACTTTCTAGTTCAGCAACTGATAAATCAGCTGCATCATTAGCAAGTTGTGTACTTGCAGTACCAATTGCACCACCACCAGCAAATTCGTCTAGTGCAAGGAGTAAGTTTGTAATTTCAACTGGTTTAATTAAACCAAATGGATCAGCAACAACATAAGCATCATCAACAACTCTATTTGCTGTGACTGTCGATTCAATAATCTTCGATATCTTACCTTCTAGGATGACTGAGTTTTCAGATCTCATCGTTTGAATTTGAGCGATTGTTAACGTATCACCTAAAATGGTTTGAAGATCATCTAGGGTTGCATTGGCATCAAGTGATTCAAGTGCACTAAAGAGTGTCATCATGTCAGGACGTTTAATTTCTGTTACTGTACCAACAACATCAGGTGTGGTATTATCCTCAAGTGCCGTCGGATGTATATCACTTAACGTTAGAATTGGAATTAGGTTCTCAGAAATGATTGAGTTAATAATAATGGATTGTTCAGAAACAGCATTCGTGACTTGACCGATTGTGATCGCTGCTGTGTTTGATAAACTCGTCATTAAACTATTGAGCAGTGCATTGTCATCAGAACCTGACAATAAGTACATGGCATCAAAGACATTCGTGATCTCACCCGTATCAAGCATACCAAATGGAACAGGTTTAGCTTGGTCAAGTGCGTCATATGCATGCGTTCTAACCGTTGCAGCACCGCTAGGAACACTTTCAACAATCATCTTAGAGACTAAACCATCTTTAATGATGGATACTTGTTGATTGAGTGTCATAATTTGTCCAATGGTAATGGTTGTAGTTAAGTCGGTTAAGTCATTAACGGTCTTTGTACCACCAAGTGATGCTTCAAGTGCAACCATTAAATCTTTCATATCCGTACGCTTAATTTCAGTAACCGTTAATCCACCAAATGGTGTCGTATTGTCTTCAAGTGCGTCTGGATGAATCTTATTAAGGGTTAGAATTGGTATGATATTTTCAGATAAAATTGAGTTTATAATAATTGATTCTTCACTCACTGCATCGGTGACTTGTGCAAGTGTAATCGTTGACGTTTCTGCTAAGGATTGTGATAGATCAAAGAGTAAGGCATTAGAATCAGATCCAGAAAGTGCAAATAATGCACTAAACATTCTAGTAATTTCGTCTGTATCAATTAATCCAAATGGTTCAGGTTTTGCTAGATCAAGCGGATCATAAGCACTGGTTCTAACCGATGCTTCTTCACCTGGAATATTTTCAATTAACATCTTAGAAATCAAACCATCTTTAATGAGTGAAACTTGTGCATTAAAACTCATGATTTGGCCCATTGTAATACTTGATGCTAAACCAGCTAGGTCAGCGATGAGTAAATCCTCACCAAGACTAATAGATAATGCATTAAATAAATCATCTAAGTCGGATTGGTTCACATCAGTATCACTATCAAGTGCATCTGGATGAATTTCAAATCCGTCGGTTGATTTAAGTTCGTTTGAGATGAGTGTTCTTAAAACTAAAGATCCTTCAGCAACCATATCGCTAACAACACCTAAAGAAATGGTTTGTGGATCAAGACCACTGGCAACAGGCATGACTGCATCATCAGGGGTTGCTGCTAGATGATTGAGTGCATCAACCATACTTTCAACTTCCACCTTAGTTAATAACATACCCATTGGGTCATTATCTTCATACGCAGCATCTTTAATATTTAGTTCACTGATTAGTTCAACACCTAAAATATTTTCTGAGATGACACTACGAATAATAATCGAATCGATATCGATGATTGCATTCGTTTGTCCAAAGGTTAGTGTATTTGGATCAAGTGCTGTAATGAGTGTTGTAATGGATTGATTTGCTCCATCATCAATCACTTCGATGGCATCCGTTAATCGGGTGAGTTCAGTTGGTGCAATTAAATCAGGAATTTCTACATCAAGCGTTCTTGAATCAAGTGCTTTCACATGAAGTGAGAATTGATCTTGAACGGCTAGTGTAACTTGTTCATTGATGAGGATTGATCCAACATTAATAACAAGTGATAATTGAGCAACCGTCATTGTTTCAGGATCAAGTGAATCAACTAAATCATTTAAGGTTTGTTCTAGTCCACCATCAAGAGCATCAAGGGCATCAAATAACGCTCCGATTTCATCACTTGATAAAATCGTATCGTACTCGCTATCAACTGCAAGTGGATGAAGTGTTGTTGATCCTAAGGCTGTTGTTATACCATAAGTAATAAATGAACGAATGACCCATGACTCACTATAATCAACGCCAGTTAATGCTGCAACCGAAATACTATTAAGTAAATCTTCTGTATTTCCGCCTTCATTTAAAATACCTAAGCTTAAATTAAGTTCTTCTAAAAGTTGTGCAATGGATTGTAATTCTTCTAACGTTAAGTCGGCTTGCGTACCATCGGTGAAAGCTGGAATCGGTAAACTAACGATTTCAGCATTCTTAAGCTGTGTTGTAATCATTCTAGTTAAAATCTTTGAATCTAGATTAATGACATCTGCTAATTGTACAGAAGTAATATCATCCAGTGGGAATCCTTCTGCCCCCGGTAGTTCTGTAATAGCTAGGATAGATAATGCTTCAAGAAGCTTACTTAATTCACTTCTCATGATCCAAGTACTATAATCACCACTAGACTCAATTGCAGTATCAGGAATTTCAAAATTTTCTATTTCTAAGTTTAGTAATTGATCAGAGATAATGAAATAGATTAAGTCTGAAGATAAAACTAAATTTCTGTTGTCAACAGTTGATGTAAAGGCTAAAACATCAGAGATCAATAAATCCATATCTTCTTGGGTTGCAGGAATTGTATCAATATCCATTGCAACAAAGATTTCTAAGACTTTTGATAATTCATCGCGCTTAATCCATCCTTGATATTCACCACTTACTTCTCTGACTTGATCTGGAACGGTGATTTCTTCAATTCCACCTAATTGGGTGTCGATTAAAGCATAAATAACATCAGATGATAAAACTAATTCTCTGTTTAATGGACTATCTACAAATTCTAAAAGTGAAGGTAATAATACATCAATTGGATCAGCACCTTCTGCTAATGCATCCGCTAAACTAAAACTTGGGACACTATACAATTGTCCGATGACGTTTGCTAACGTTTCAATTTCATCAATAAAGCTAAATCCGTCAATAGCCATAACTTTATCAAAAGGTTCACGTAGCATTGGATCTTCTATATACTTCGCAATAAGTGCATCACTCATTTGATCTGTTAAATCGGTAATCATTTGTCCAGCTAAGAGCGTATTAACTAAATTGTTAAACTTAGTCGGTCCATCAACACCACGCATGATATCATCAAAAACAATTAACATATCTGCATCTTCAGCAAACATTGGACCAACACCAAATTCACCAATTGCTTGATAGACATCAGCAATCCATAAGAATTGCGCTTCTAGATCTTCATGATCAGCGAAATTATTTCTAATGATGTCCTTAACTGTGTTCATTTCTTCCTCAGTCCAAGCATCACCTAGTGAAATTGAATTGGTACCAAAACCAATTAATTCTTCAAGGAAAGTATCAAACAAAGATAACCCTGCAACTTGTGTCAAGGTATCTTGGAACCAAGTGTGATATTCTGGATCATCATTTAAAACAATCATTAAGTTACCAATATTGTCAACAAATTCAACCAAATCATAAGTGACATCATCAACTGTCACACCTGGGAAATCAAATGCGATGGTTGAAATTAGATCACCTAATTCAATTAAGGTTGCACCGATTAATGTATCTGAATCCTCTGAAGTAAAGGCTCTAATCTTATCGCGAATACTATCGATATATGCAGCTTTACCTGCTTCATCAACCCACTTAATTTCATTTTTAACTTCATCGGTATATAGCATAAATTCAAGAGCATAATCAGAAACACTAAATAAGCTTAGTGAAGTAAAATGTTCAATCGCATTCTTTAAATGATCTTGATCTGCTTCTGGGAAACCTAAAATAGACTTAGGATCATTAAATGTTTCCATCCAAGCATCTAAGTCTTGAATGGCTAATAATTCAGAAATTGCATCAAAGATTGTATTTAAATCATTAATGACTGAAATATCAGATTCTAAAATAGCTTCTTTAATATAGTTAAGTGTTGTCTCAGGAACTTCAGGAAATTCATTTGCTATCAAATCAAGCCCATAAGCAAATCCTGGTGCTAAAGCAGAGTCGATCAAACTTGATTCAGCCAGTGCATCAAAAGCACTTCTAAAGCCTTGAAATTCCTCATAATCAAGCGTATACTCACCATCTAAAATCCCTGTTTGTGAACTATCTGAAGGGAGTAACATTGGCGCAGCGGCTTTGGCAAATTCTGAAATCCATTCAAGTTCAGTACGCCAAATAATCGTATCATCAGTACCACTGACTGTTGATCTAAATGCTAAATCAAACATAAAATCAGCAATACCAACATCACCGATTTTTGCCATATTAACATATTTCACAAAGTTATATTCATTGGCAGCTGAAATTTCTGTTGCAAGTTCATCATATTCGGTATTCTCAATGACAATTCCTTGTCCAACAACAATATTAACAAGTACCATTAATGGGAAAATAGCAATAAATCCGGCAAATGCACCACGTACAATACCGATTAAACCACCAAGGAATCGTTGTTTTGGTCTATCATCATCTTCACTAGGCTTAAAGAATCTCCATGCCCAAGCATAAAGAATTAAGGTTAATAGTGATCTTAAGACGTAATAGAACACTATGAATAGAACTAGTTTGGCAACCAAATCAACAATCGCGAAGAATAAAGGTAGAGCGTTCGCTTGAACAAGCATATCCATATATTCATTAACGGTTTTACCTGCTAAACTAATTGTTCCAAACCAATCTCTGATATTGGTTTCATTAAATATCCAACTAAGGGAGAATAAACCAATTAACCAAAGTAATAAGAAAACTAACCCCATATGTCCAATCAAATAAAACAAACTTTTTTTGACACCACGTTTCACTCCTAAAAAGAAATGCATGAGAATGAATACTCCGACAATTAAAGCTTGTGCAAGTAGTGTAATCATAGATAAAGATATTGGTAAATTTGATAAGTCTGGCATGATATGCACGCTCCCCTCAAAAAATCATACATATATATACCATATATATTGATAACTTTATCATATCATAAAAAAATAAAATTAACTTTCACTTTGAACCGCAAATACCTTCATAGTGATATTATGAGTAATTTTGATAAAAAACTTGAATTAATACTGTTGATTAATAGATTAATCATTTTCACCAGAAATTACATTTATTAATGACCTATTCCTTATCCAATAATAAAAAACTCCAAAGTCTTAGATTGGGTATCTTTATCATACCTGATTTTCAACTTTTTGGAGTTTGTTCATTATAAAGTGGTGGGTGCGATAGGGATTGAACCTACGACCCCCTGCACGTCAAGCAGGTGCTCTCCCGCTGAGCTACACACCCAAACCATTTTAAGCATGACTATTGTATCATAAAGTCTGCTTAAAATGCTACTTATTTTAGAAACTTTCTCAATAAATTTGCCTTCTTTTTTGTCATTGGATGATATCTTAGTGGTAAATCAAACCAACCGCGCTTAACAACTGCTTTTTGATGGGAAAATGTCATAAACGATTTTTTACCATGATATGCACCAAACCCTGAATAACCAACCCCACCAAATCCTAAATGATGATTGACAAAGTGCATTAATGTGTCATTGACTGTCGCACCACCAAATGATGCATGATTTAAAACCTTTGAGACAAGTTTGTGATTGTTTGAAAATAGATAAAACGCTAATGGTTTACCGATTGTTTGGAATTTTTCAAGGACATCATCAATTGAATCGTAAGTGATCATTGGTAGTAATGGTCCAAAGATCTCTTCTTGCATGATTGGTGAATCAAATGTGATTTGATCGATTAATGTTGGTTCAATTTTTTCATCAGTGAACTTACCACCAACAACCACTTTTTCATTTAAATATAAACCCTTTAATCTTTCGACATGTTTTGAGTTAATGATTTTTGGATAATGATTGGATGTTAATGGATCAGTACCGTAGAATGATTCAACTGCTTCTTTAAAATAACTAATAAATTCTGATTTGATTGAGTCTTTGATGAGTAGATAATCTGGTGCGATACAAGTCTGTCCTGCATTAATAAACTTACCAAAAGCAATCCTTTTTGCAGCCAGTTTTAGATCGACTGTTTCATCGATAATGCAAGGTGATTTTCCACCAAGTTCTAACGTGACTGGAATGAGGTTTTTAGCAGCCATTTCCATCACATGTTTACCTACTGGAATTGAACCTGTAAAGAAAATATAATCGGTTTTAAGTGATAGCAATTGATCTGCTTCTTTGGCTGGTCCTGTAACAGTTGTTACGTATTCTTCATGATAGATTGCTGCAATCATTTTTTGAATCACTGATGCAACATGTGGACTACTAGAAGATGGCTTTAAAATCGCCGTATTACCTGCAGCAAGCGCTCCAACGAGTGGATTGATGCATAGTTGGAAAGGATAGTTCCAAGGACTTAAGATAAGTGCAATCCCGAATGGTTCTTGAAACTCATAACTTTTCGCAGGAAAAAGTACCAATGGTGTTTTAACCTTCTTTGGTTTTGCCCATTTCTTTAAGTTCTTAATGATGTAGGATAAATCACTTAAAACAATTCCCACTTCGGTTGCGAAGGACTCTTCTTTTGATTTACCTAAATCGTCAAAAAGTGCACTCTCAATTTCATCTTCAAAATCGCTAATTGCTTGATAGAGTTTTTTTAGATTTTCAATTCTAAAATTGATATCTCTTGTCTGACCTGTATTAAAGAATGCTTTTTGTTTCTGGATTAGAATTTCGTAACTCATAATGACCTCTTAGATGGTTAATTTTGAAGCTGATTTAAAACATCGGTTCTCTTATCACCAATATACCATGATGATGAACCACGCATAAATTCAATTTGATGTTTTACATTTGGAATGACATTAGCATAAAGTGTTTTTGTTGTTAAATAACGATTATAGTAATAATCAAAAGTGAAGTAATCATCCAAAAGAATCTCATCAATGATTGCCTCATATTGTTCTAAATACTCTGGAATATCTAAAATCTTTTGAGCAAGGATTGGCTGATAATAACTATTTCCAGTATTGATTTCCATTTGATTAAACCACGTATAAATATTAGTTCCAATCGTGAAATTACCCGTTGGATTCCAAGAATTTCCCTGTGCCATACTGTGATCAAAATCATAAGGGATCAAATACCACATGAAGGTTGATGAATCTTGATATAAATAATAATTATTACCCATTGCACGGTAATCATCTGGATTACCGAGAAAGATATTGACAGCCATGTATCTTATAAACATTTCAACATTAAAATGAACTTCGATATAATTTTTAAAATCTGTTCCAGTTAAATTATTAATGTGACTGATAAAATCAAGTAAGGGTTCATGTTCACTGGTTTCTTCATTGGTTTTTAAATCATAACTTGGATGATAAGAAAGGGTTTCTTCACCGACTGCATTGGAATCAAGGATTGGTTGAAGCGATGCTGGACCATAATTTTGCCATAATGATTTGTATAGGTCACCATCTGATGCTAGCTTATCAAATCGACGTTCGATAAACTCATCATCAATCGGTTCAAAGATCGTGTAGATACCCAGTTGATGTTTGATACCTGCAAGTTCAATTGAAAAGAGTGTATGTGAGACCGCTTGAGCATATACACCAAAATGTTCCATCATTTCTAGACTATATGCTTCTGCAATATAGGATGGATCTTCATTTCGATTGTACTTTAGGTCAAGTTCTTTTAATTCAAAACCACGACGTTTCGCATTTTCTGGATGTTCACCATCAAATTGTGCTCTAAAATTGATCTTCCAGTGCACCATATTAAGGTCACCTTCTTGATTTTCAATGAATTGAGCAGAAAGATTACCCCTGATTCTAATTCCAATATTAGGAATCACGGTTTCTCCATTTGCATCGGTGTAATAGAAATCCGCTTTTGCGTATTCCATGGTTTTGACACGTCCATAGAGCATTTGGTTCTCATGCATTTTTTGATCTAAATCGTCCCACTCACTTTGAGTGATCTTAATCGTGATTTCACGATAAAGTGTATCATCAAATAAACGCTCATAAGTAAATTCCGAACTAGGGTCGTCATCACCAGGTGGTTGA
>JAEYXZ010000042.1 GCA_023431045.1 Bacillota bacterium
GTATCTAGCCATGCTTCAAGCGAGCCATCATCATAACAAGCTTGATTACCGAATAAATAAGTTAAATCATTAATTCCTAGAATGTGTCCATTCACACCATAAACAACCCCTGATAAAAATGCAATGACTTTATTGGCGCGATCCACATGTAATCCTTCAAAATTGAGAATCAGTGGTGAACCTTCAATCATTTTTTTAGCAAGTGATGTAATGTATGCATCATCATCATTCTTAATTTGTTCCCAGTAAATTTTATCACTGGTAGGGATGACTTCAACTTTCTCTTTCTTCTTTCCAAATAACCCCATTAGATTACTCCTTTAAATAACGATCCAATCCGTATAAAATCAGCTTGGTATTTTAAAGCAATTTGATAATCTTGACTCATTCCCATTGATGTGTATTTCAATTGATATTGCTCTTTTAATTGCTTCAATTGACTAAACACTAAATCCGTTTTTACAGGATCATCTGCAACACCAATCGTCATGAATCCGATTAGATTTATTTTATCATATTTCTTTGTTTCTTCGACAAAACTTTCTAAATCCTTCAGTAAAACGCCGGATTTTGAGTTTTCCTCAGATAAATTGACTTGAATGAATACATTCAAAGGTTCTATTCGATGTTTCTGTATTTCCTTCATTAAGTTAAATGAATCGAGTGAATGAAGATAATCAATGTCATTAATGATCAGTTTTGCTTTATTGGATTGTAGATGTCCGATAAAATGCCATGTGATAGGTAAATCGTTGATTGCTTCTTTTTTAAGTTGAAAATCCTTCACTAAATTCTCACCAAAATGATGAATTCCAAGGTTAAAAATCTGTCTTATTTCACTGCTAGTAAAGTACTTTGATGCACAGACGATTTTATGCTTGAAATCTAGAAAATTCATTAGACATTAAATCTGAATAACATGATGTCGCCATCTTGTACCAGATAATCCTTTCCTTCGAGTCTAACCTTACCGGCTTCTTTAGCAGCTAGTGGTGTCCCATAAGTCATTAAATCATCATAAGATAATGTTTCAGCTTTAATAAAGCCTTTTTCAAAATCAGTATGAATGATTCCTGCTGCTTGTGGTGCTTTAGTACCGATTGGGAAGGTCCAAGCTCTGACTTCCATTGGTCCACAAGTAAAGTAAGTCTTTAACCCTAAAAGTTCGTAACCTTTTTGAATGACCGAATCAAGTCCGGATTGATTTAAACCGTACGCTTCAAGAAAAACTAGTTGTTCTTCCTTATCTAGGGAAGCAATTTCATATTCAACTTGTGCTGAGATTGGAATCACATCGATTCCACTACCATGTGCTTTTGATTTTAAAGCTTGAAAATAAGCATTTGCTTCTGGGTTTGCTAAATCAGTTTCAGCTAGATTAGCAATATATAGATTTGGTTTTAAAGATAACAAATTCATATTCTTAATCTGTTTCTTTTCTTCGGTTGAAAAATCTATGTCTCGAATTGATTGATCCGTTTCAATAGCCTTTTTAACTTTCATTAGCGCTTCATACTCATGCATTCCAGCAGGATCTTTTGTTTTTAATTGTTTTTCAAGTCTAGGTAGTCTTTTTTCAATTGATTCTAAGTCTGCAAGTTTTAACTCAATTTCGATAATATCTAGATCTCTTAATGGATCAATCTTACCTTCAACATGAGTGATATTTGAGTCATCAAAACAACGAATGACATGTGCAATCGCATCTACTTGTCTAATATGTGATAAAAACTGATTACCTAATCCTTCACCTTGTGAAGCACCTTTAACAAGTCCTGCAATATCAATAAATTCGATGGCTGTTGGTACAATTCGTCCAGATTTATAAATTTTGAATAATTTATCAAGTCTTTGGTCATTAACTTGAACAACACCAACATTTGGATCAATCGTTGCAAACGGGTAATTTGCTGCAAGGACAGATGATTTAGTGATGGCATTAAATAGTGTTGACTTACCAACATTAGGTAAACCAACAATTCCGATACTTAACATGAAAACCTCTTTCGATAAAAAAGGCGAATCCGCCTTTTTATTATAATTTTTTCTTTAACCAGTCAGGAACTTCGCGTTTTTTTGGTTCTTTTGATGTTACATTTGTTTCATTGAGTTCCAATCCAGATTTTGTCAACTTCATTTGGTCGGTACTACTCTTTTTGAAAATCTCAGTTGCAAGATTTTCAATCGTGTTTTCTTTTGCTCTTAGTTCATAACCAGTCGCAATAATCGTAATAATCATTTCATCATCTAGATCGATATTAACCGTATGTCCATAAATGACGTTTAAGTCGGACTCAGTCGCATTTCTGATTTCTTTTAATGCTTCTTCAATCTCAAATAGTGTGACAGCTGAACTAGTTGTAATATTGATAATCGCATCAGTTGCGCCATCAATTGATACTTCAAGAAGTTTGGAGTGAATTGCTTTACGAGCAGCTTCAACTGCACGGTTTTCACCGGATGCCATACCGATACCCATTAAAGCGGTACCTTTACCTTCCATCACAGTTCTAACGTCCGCAAAGTCTACATTAATAATACCAGGAACTGCGATGATTTCTGCAATCCCTTGAACCCCTTGGCGAAGAATCTTATCAGATTCTCTAAATGCATCAAAGAGCTGAGTTGTTTGATCAGCGATACTAAATAATCTTTCATTTGGAATCACGATTAAAGTATCAACGTTTGGTTTTAATTCTTCTAGTCCCATGATGGCATGTTGCATTCTAAGTGGACCTTCAAAAACAAACGGTTTAGTCACAATTCCAATCGTTAAAATGCCCATTTCTTTGGCAATTTTAGCAACAATTGGGGCTGCACCAGTTCCTGTTCCTCCACCCATTCCTGCAGTAATAAAAACCATGTCAGCATTGGATAAGACTTCGCGAATTTCATTTTCTGATTCAAGTGCTGCTTGTTTACCAATTTCTGGTTTTGCACCAGCACCTAATCCACGAGTTAATCTTTTGCCTAGTTGGATTCGTTCATCGGCTTTAGAAACTTTAAGGACTTGCGCATCTGTATTCATTGCTACGTAAGATACACCTTTGACCTCATTTTCAATCATACGGTTTAAAGCAGAGTTTCCACCTCCACCAACACCAATGACCTTTATGATGGGTTTTTGATTGAATTCATCTGAATATCCAAAGACCATGATAACCCTCCTATCATTCTTATTGTAATCTATTTTTATTTAAAAATAAAGCCTTAATACTTGGTTTCCTTATAATTAGTCGTTTCGTAAAATTGTTTTTTGAAATCAAGTAATCGATCCTCTTTGATGGCTTGTCTAATCTGTTGCATCAATTCTTTTAGATACAAAAGATTTTGGTAAGTCAATATTCTCATTCCCAATATTTCTTCTGCCTTAAATAAGTGTCTGATGTAACTTTTTGAATATTTAGAAATTGGTGAAGGTAAATTCGGGTCAATTGGACTAAAATCTAGTTCATATTTTTGGTTTTTTATTTGGATTTTACCTTCGGTCGTTAATGCCGTTCCATGACGTGCATTTCTAGTTGGAAGTACACAATCAAACATATCAATTCCATTGATGACATTTTCAACTAAATCCTCAGGAGCACCGACACCCATTAAATATCTTGGTTTATTGAAAGGCATGATTGGATTTAAGAATCGTGTCATGTCATACATTTCTTTTTTTGTCTCTCCAACAGAGAGACCACCGATTGAATATCCTGGAAAATCCATTTTAATAAGTTCTTCTGCGCAATACTTCCGTAAATCTTTATTGAGTCCACCTTGTACAATCCCAAATAAAGCTTGATTGGTTGATAAAGCATCTTTTCCACGTTTAGCCCAACGAATGGTTCGATCAATAGATTTCTTCATGTATGTATCATCTTCATAAACTGGTGGACATTCATCAAAACTCATGATGATATCTGCCCCAAGATCTTCTTGAATGCGAATAGCATCCTCTGGACTTAAAAATAAAGGTGCACCACTTTTATGATGTTTAAATGTGACGCCTTCTTCTTTAATATCACGTATTTTTGCTAAACTAAAAACTTGGAATCCACCGGAATCTGTTAATAATGCGCCGTCCCATTTCATGAAACCACGAATACCACCATGTGCTTTGACAACATCGTTACCAGGTTGTTGCCACAAGTGATAAGTGTTTCCTAGAATCAGTCCAGCTGAAACTTCTTTTACTTCTTCAGGTGTCAATGTCTTAACGGTTGCAAGGGTACCAACAGGCATGAAAATTGGTGTTTCAAAAACGCCATGAGGTGTTGTTAATTTACCCAATCTTGCACCAGATTGTTTACAGACATGTAAGACTTCAAATTGAATCATATTTTTCTAACCTCGTGTTTGTTATTATAGCATAAGATGATATAATATAGTAGTTCTATCAAGCGGTATCCTAGTCAAACCCGCTATAAAAAAACGAGGAGTGTCAACATGAAGAAATTTAGTATTAAAGATTTAGCGATTCAAGCAAGTATCGCTGCAATCTATATTGTTTTGGTTTTAATATTACCTTGGATTAGCTTTGGACCGATTCAAGCAAGAGTTGCTGAGGCATTATTAGTCATCGTATTTTTCTCAAATAAACACATGATTGGTCTCCTGATCGGAACTCTCATTGTTAATTTAATTGGAAGCCCCTATCCTCTTGATTGGATCTTCGGTACACTTGCAACGTTGATTGTATTGATTTTACTTATTATTGGTAAAAAACTATGGATTCCTTCAATCATTGTTTTTCCTTCACTGATTAACGGTTTAGTCATTGCAGGAATTATTGCATATTCTGCAAATGATTGGTCAATTTATGGCTTAACTGCGCTATGGATTGGAGTTGGAGAGTTACTGGTTGTGACGATTCTTGGAATACCACTTAAGTTAATGCTTGATCGATCTCCATCATTAAAATCGTATCTTATCAATTAAAAATAGTGAATTTCTCACTATTTTTTTATGACTTGAAATATTCTTTTATGAACAGTTGACATTGGGTAATCATATGGATTTTGTTTTAACGAATATGTCTCATTATGATTGTGAATCAATGTACCAGTTATGACGTGATTAAACCAGACTTGATGAGTAAAAATATGTTTGGTTTTACCTACTTCTTCAAAATTAATCGCGTCTATGTTTAGCTCTTCTAAACCCCTGATTGCTGAGACTAAACTTTCAGCTTCAATATCGATGAATTCATATAAACCATGAAGCAGATTTTCTTCTCTTTTTCGCATCAAATAGCCCTCATGGGTCGATAGTATAAAGTGATATTTAATTAATTCTTTCTTATCAGCTAAAGCAGAAATGTTTGGATAAAGATTAACTTTTTGATGTTTTTTAGCTAAACAAATGTCACTTAGTGGGCAACTTATGCAATTTGGTTGTGTCGGTCTGCAGACTTTAGCACCAAGTTCCATCATACTTTGTGTGTAATCGTGAGGAACAGGTGAGTTTTCGATGAGTTTTTGATTGATCTGATCAACTTTTCGCTTCGAGCGATCAATTCTAAAATCATCATCAAGCATGAATAGTCTAGATAATACTCTGATGACATTACCGTCGGTCGCGCTATATGGTTGGTTATATGCAATCGACATAACAGCCCCAGCAGTGTAACGACCAATACTAGGTATTTTTATGACTTCTTGATACGAACTTGGAAATACTCCTTGATGATGCTCAATGATATATTTCGCACCATGATGCATCAACTTAAAACGACGGTAATATCCAATTCCTTGAACAACAGATAAGACATTTTCTAAATCACTTTGTGCTAACGATAAAATGGTTGGGAATGTTTGAATAAACTTTCGATAGTACGGGAGGACCGTTTCGACTTGGGTTTGTTGAAGCATGACTTCAGAAACCCATATATTATATGGGTCATTCGTATTTCTAAATGGTAAATCTCTTTTATAGAACTTGTACCATTCATAAAGTTTATTGTAGTTAAAATCATCATATTTCATAAAAGTATTCTACCATGTCTATTGATAAAAAGCACATATCAGTATTTGGTAATCTAGATATACATTTATTACATAGCGGTAAAACCAAATACTATTCTATATTTGTCTACCTAATTAATATCTATCAAAATAATAAAACTTGATTTACACTTTGAAATCTAACCTCTATATTTAAACAATTAAGATTTTAATTTCAACAATAGAGTTTTTATTTCTCAGGTTTTACTTCGAGTTTAATCTCATAATTTCCTAGTTGATTAACTTTGAAATCATTCTTTTTGTATTCCTCATAATTAAACGCTTCAAGCTCATCAATAGCTAGTTTATGAAACTCATAGAAATTAGTCCACCATTCATACCCTGATCCAAGATTTGCTCCAAGATAAGCATCAACAATATCGCAGGCCATTTGAGGAGCAACATAGAACGCTCCCATAGCAAGTACATTAACACCGTTACCGGTGATTGCTCTAAGGGCAGCTGGAACGCTTTCTACAACTCCTGAGTGAACATGAGGACATTTACTTGCGGCAATATGAATACCCATACCTGTTCCACAAAATAATAAAGCTCTCTCAAACTTCTTCTCACTAATCTGTGCACCTACACGTAAGCCTACACGATGGAACATATTTTCTGTGTCTTCATCATCTAGTGATTTAACCCCTAAGTCTGTAACAGTCCAACCCTTTTTTTGTAAATGTTTTACAACGACTTCTTTAAGAGGAAATCCTGCAAAATCAGCACCCACAACAATTTGTTTATCTTTAATCAATCTCATAGACAATCTCCTTTATATTAAACTCGCACAAATAGCTGCGTAATCACCAATTTGTTCACCTAATAAGGAAGGTCTAATGATTACGTGCTCTAAAGTTTGAGGTAAGGTTTCTTCCCTTAATACATCATACATAGTTTCATCAAAGAGATGATGACTTCGCATATAAATACCACCAATTATAACTATATCAGGATTTAAAATATCAAGAACAATTGATAAACCTTTACCAAGATTACTACCAACTTCTTTAAAAAGTTCTATCGCTAAGTCATCTCCATGAGTAGCAAGTTCATATAGAGTTTTAGCGGATTGTTCGTTGCTTAGAAACCAGTCTTTTATTATACCTTGACTTCTTTTCTGTTCAATAAATGTTTGTATCTGCTGGGATATTCCTCCACCACTGCAA
>JAEYXZ010000070.1 GCA_023431045.1 Bacillota bacterium
GTGTTGATGAATCACTCGTTACAGGTGAATCACGACCAGTCTTAAAGGAGTTAAACTCAAAAGTCATTGGTGGTACGATCAATGGGGACTCAACGCTTCATGTCAAAGTAAATAAACTTGGAAGCGATACTTATTTATCTCAAGTTCTAAATCTAGTAACCTCTGCATTACAGTCAAAATCAAAAACTCAAAGACTTGCAGATATTGCTGCTAAATACCTATTCTACGTATCAATTACGATTGCACTGATCACTTGGGTAACCTGGGGACTACTTGGTGCAGAGGGTGCCTTTATAGCTGAAAAAGTTGTGACAGTTATTGTGATTGCATGTCCACATGCATTAGGCGTTGCAATCCCACTTGTCACCTCAATCTCAACCACCTTGGCTGCTAAAAAAGGATTACTCATCAAGAATCGTTCAGCATTTGAAAATGCTCGTCAAATTAATGCTGTCGTCTTTGATAAAACCGGTACATTAACCGAAGGTAAATTCTCTGTTTCTAAAGTATATCCAAATAATTTAAGTGAAAAAGAATTAGTCCAAATTGCAATCAATTTAGAAACATCTTCTACTCATCCAATTGCACTTGGTATTATGAAGTATGGAAGAGAGCTTAAACTTGAGCCTAAATCTTTCCAATCATTTAAAAACATTCCTGGACTAGGTATTACTGCAACAAGTGATAATCAACTATTTGGTGCAGTCTCTGAAAATTACTTAGTTAAAGAAAAGATTAGTTATGATCAAAAGACTTATCAAAACTTGATTGCTAAAGGTGAAACAGTCATCTTTGTCATCAAAGATCAAGAAACACTTGGAATGATTGCATTAAGAGATCAAGTGAAAGCAAATGCTAAAGCATCGATTGATGCCCTTAAAGCAATGGGTATTGAAACGCATATGCTAACAGGTGATAATGATGTTGTTGCTAAAGAAGTTGCAGAAACACTTGGACTAGACCATTATAAAGCATCCGTTCTTCCACATGAAAAGTCATTATATATTGAAGCATTAAAACAATCCAAGAAAGTTGCTATGACGGGTGATGGTATCAATGATGCACCAGCACTTGCAACAGCGAACCTAGGGGTTGCAATTGGAGCTGGTACGGATGTTGCCATCCAAACTGCTGATATCATTTTAGTTAAGAATGATCCAAAAGATGTTGTTGACCTTCTAAAACTATCTAAAAAGACTTATCGTAAGATGGTTGAAAACCTCATTTGGGCACTTGCATATAATGTCTTAACATTACCACTTGCAGCAGGAATTCTTCATTTTGCTGGCATTGCAATCTCACCAGCAATTGGTGCTATCTTCATGTCATTATCAACAATTATTGTTGCAATTAACGCACAATTCTTAAGAGTTAAATAACAAGAAAAAAGCCGTAGATTTGAATTCTACGGCTTTTATATGTTTGTTAATTAGTCAAGAAATGATTGAAGACTTTCGTGTTCGAAAATATTCTTATAGAAAGTATATTTTAAGTATTGTGGGACATTGGATTGAGTTAATGAACCATGTTCTAATACTTCACCATTGAAGAACGCGACGATGTAAGGAATTGTTGGTGCATTTAATTCTAAATCTTCAAACTTCTCATTAAGTCTTTCAGAAATACTATTCATTTGATCAGCAGTTGCTTCATAATGATAGAATTTAACTTTTGAATCACCTAATGCGTCAAACAGTGATGAAACATCAACGTCTGCTTTTACTGCACCATATAAGTATGCATAAGCATTTGCAAGTGCAAGTGAACTTCCAGTCACAGATGAATTACCAAAATAAACAATTGTTAATTGATCATCACGATCGGATAAGGATAATAGACCTTCATTAAACCATTCATTATCAAGTGATTTTAATAAATGAATCTTATTGTCTTCAGGTAACTTCTTACCGAAAGATGAATCACCTTGTGCTGCGGTTTCATAACTTGTATAGAGTAAATCTTTTTCTGTTGGTTGTACTGCAAAAAATAAAGTTAATAAGGATACGAGAATTAATCCCATGATAATCCATGTCATTGGATGGATTTTGGTTTCGATTGATTGATACTTTTTAGCCATTATAAATACTCCTTTACGCCTTTACAATTATAACACGATTACATGTGATAATCAATCATGATTTTTAATGGTATCTTTTAAATCTGGAATAAATTTTTGATTGCGGATCATTTCGATTTCAAAGCGGTAAGGCGGATTGTCATCAACATAAGGTGTTTCTAAGATTTTCGGGATGTTTAGGAAGTCCTTATGATAGATTACTTTTAGTAATGAATCAAACCCGATAAAGCCAAATCCAATGTTCTCATGACGGTCTTTATGAGCGCCAATATCATTCTTTGAATCATTGATATGAAAGACTGAAATCCATTGTTTTCCAACGATTCGATCAAATTCATTGATGACACCTTGAAAATCATTTTTAACATCATAGCCGGCATCATGGGTGTGACAAGTGTCAAAACAAACAGATACACGGGTTTTATCTTGAACTAAATCGATGATTGCTCTAATTTCTTCAAACGTACGACCGACTTCATTACCTTTTCCGGCCATTGTTTCAAGCGCGATTCTAACTTTAGCATTTGGTGTGTTTTTAATGACTTGATTAATGCCTTCACCAATCCAAATGACAGCTTGTTCGCGGTCTAGACCTACTGCTGAACCCGGGTGAAGCACCATTTGAGTGACACCCATTGCTTCAGTTCTTTCAACTTCTTTTGATAAGAAGTCAATCGCGAATGCTCTTCTTTCTGGATCTGGATTACATAAGTTAATAATATAAGGTGCATGAACAACCACATGATTTAGATCAATACCTTGTTCCTTCATAAATTGAATAGCTTCTTCAATTTTCATATCAGAAAGCGGACGACGAATGGTATTTTGTGGTGCACCCGTATAAACCATGAATGCATTAGCACCATAGGATAGTGCTTCTTTAACTGAACCTAAATACATTTCTGGACTGGAAAGTCCGACGTGACTACCGATGATTAGCATGTTTGTATCTTCCTTTCTTCACTTTCTTAATGGCATCTTTGACTTTTTGAGCATATTTTTTCTTGTAGTTAGGAGCGACTTTTGTCTCTTTTTTAATCTTCTTGATTTCTGATGCAATTTCTTTATCGTATGTTTTCGATTTTCTTTGCATCGTTTTTAAACCGTCATCTGTCACTTGATATGGAATAAAAGGAACACCTTTATTTCTAAGTTTATCAATTTTTGATTGATCAAAATCATCAAATATTGTAATGACATCACCAGAATCACCCATGCGTGCAGTTCTGCCACTGCGGTGTTTGAAGAATTCTAGGTGATATGGTAGGTCGTAATGAATGATGTGTGATGCTTTAAAGTCAATCCCACGAGCAACCAAATCGGATGCGACAACAAATTGATATTTTAGACTGTGGATATCCTCTAAAATCTTACGTCTTTGTTTAACTCCAATTAAACTTGAGATCGTAACAGCATTTAAACCTTCTTCTAAGAGTCTTTCATAGATAGCTTGAATCATTTCATTCTTTGTAACAAAGATGATTGCTAAATAGGGATTAATAGCTTTGGTAATATTTACTAAGGTATCAATTCTTGATTCTCTAACACGAATCAATTTATATTTAATATCTAGAATCGAGTCTTTTGTTGTATCTAGTAATTCATAGGCACCAAAGTATTTCTTAATAAATGGTTCCATGTTTCTTGTGATGGTTGCTGAGAATAATAAGAACTTTTCGATGTGTTGTTCAAATAGGACTTGATCAATGAGTCCTAAGAAGTCTTCATCAA
The DNA here is from genome assembly GCA_023431045.1 of Bacillota bacterium. GTDB lineage: Bacteria > Bacillota_I > Bacilli_A > Acholeplasmatales > Acholeplasmataceae > Acholeplasma. Next base: position 3,809 of record JAEYXZ010000070.1, read on the forward strand.
ACATCATATCTGCTTCATCAAGGATAAGATATTTAACATGGTCCATTCGAAGTGCATGTCTTTTTAGAACGAGTGCTTCTAGTTTGGATGGTGTCGTGATGACGATATGGGGTTGGTTCTTTTGTAACCAATCCGCTTCTTTATCGATATCCATTGATCCAAAGTAAGCTTTAAAATTCACTGTATCATCTGCATCTTTTAACATTGATGCAACTTGAATAACGAGCTCATTTGTTGGTACTAAGATGATTGCTTCAACAACCTCTGAGGTTCGATTATAGCTTGATAATAGCGGTAAAAGGTAAGCATGTGTCTTACCTGTTCCAGTTGGCGCTAGTCCGACGATGTGACCTTTTTTATTAAAAGTATCCATCACTTTTTGTTGGATTGGCGACAATGATTCAAATTTAAGTTTCTCAAGCATAGCTTGAACAGTCATCTTTAACACCTCAAGAAATTATATCACAAATCCTTCAAGAATTTTTCATATGTAAATAAGTTGTAACTGACCTTTTCATCACCGGTTGTTGATAGGTTTTGGAGATGAGCACCAGCTAAGCGAACGAGTTCACCTTGATAATGACTTTCAAAGACATCATCAATGGCATCCTTTAGGATGATTTCATCATCGGTATATGATTTTAATGTGATTGAACGTGTGATTAAGGTAAAATCCGATCGTTTCAATCTAAAGCCTACGGTTTTCGTTTTCATCTGATATCGTTTAAGTCTTCTCACACAATCACTTAATTGATTATGAATTTCAGCTAATATGAGAGTTCCTTCGTTCATATCATAATTAAATGTTGTTTCAGAAGAGATTGATTTAGGGAGTGCATATTTATCCGGGTCGATAATATCTGATGAACGGCCAAAGATATCATCTAAATATCCTTGATAACCTCTTTCACTCATGATGGTTAAGATTAAAGATTGGTTTTCAGGTTTTACAAAATCACCAATGGTTTCAATGCCTAATTTTTGAAGTCTTGGATAAGTTCTTTTCCCAATGCCAAACATATCAGAAATCGGGAGTGGAAATAGCATTTTATCTACATCTCTTTTTCGTATCACCGTAATCCCTAATGGTTTTTTCATGTCACTTCCCATTTTCGCTAGAAATAGCGTTGGTGCGATACCAATACTACATGGAAGTTGATGTTCTTTTAAGAGTCGTTGTTGAATTTCTTTGGCAATCAATAAAGGATGCATTTCTTTTGATTTCTCGGTTAAGTCTAAATAAGCTTCATCAATTGACCCTTGTAAGATCAAATCAGAGTATTCACTTAATAAATCCATGAATGCTCGAGACTTCTCATGATAGAATTCGTAATCAGCAGGAACAACTAATAACCGTGGAAAGAGTTTTAATGCATCGTTTGTCCCCATACCAGCATGTATTCCATATGAACGAGCTTTATAAGAGGCAGTTGAAATAACACCTCTGGTTGATGTTCCTGGACCACCAACAACAAACACCTTATTCTTAAGGTATGGTTCTTTAATGATGGCACAGGATGCAAAGAATGCATTCATGTCGATATGAAATATTATTTTGACAGATTTTTGCATAACATCTTCCTTTATTCTCTATTATATTGTATAATAGTAACAGTTCAAATCTGGAGATCATAAAATGGCAAAAAAACAAGTAAAACCTACCAATACTGTGAAGGAAACTAAACCTGAAAAGCATTATGCTGATGTTTTCAAAGATCCAAGCGAATCCCTTTTAGGTAAAATCGTTATTGGTCTCATTATCTTTGGTACAATCGCTGGTGTGTTTATCGGCGCAATTCTAGCAGTTATTGAATACTTTAGTTGATAAAAGGCTACCATGTAGCCTTTTATTTTTTAAGGAGTGCTTTTGCTTGTTCTATCGCAAACGATGAAATCTGATCATCTGATAACATGGTTGCAATCGAAAGAATTCGCTTCTCATCATTTAGAACATCAATGTGGGTTTCCATGCGGGAACCTACTTTTTCTTTATAAATCGCGTAATGATAATCGGCTTTAGCTGCAACTTGTGGTAAATGGGTAATGACTAAGAGTTGAATCTTCGTTGAAAGTTTTTTCATTTCTTGTGCAACTTTTGCAGCAGTCTTACCAGAAATTCCAATATCAATTTCATCAAAGACTAAAAGTGAGAGTTTCTTGAGTTGTGCAAAAAGTGATTTTAGGGCGAACATAAAGCGCGCTTTTTCACCACCCGATGCAACTTTGGATAATGGTTTTAAAGGTTCCCCTTCATTTAATGAAATCATAAAATCTATCTCATCAATCCCGTTTTCTTTTAATTCTGGTTTATCATTTAGTTTTGCAAATGAAATTTCAAACTTAGCTTTTTCTAAATCAAGGTCATAAAGTGATGTGACAAGTGACTTTTGCATCTTTGCTGCAAGTCTCTTTCTTTCATCACTAAGTTTAAGTCCTTGTTCATAAGCTTTTTGGTATGCACTATTGGCATCACTTAAACTTCTTTTTAAATAACCATCATAGTCTTTAGACATCTCAAGTTCATCTTTAATTGTCACTAAATAGTCAACGAGATCATCAATTGATTTTTGATATTTGGTTTCATATTTTGCAAGTTCAAAGAGTCGCTCTTGATATTGATTAAAGGTGTCATCATCAAAGTCAAGTGCTCCGATTAAACTCTTAATCTCTTTTTGATGTTCAGCAAGATTATAATAAGCAGTCTCGAGACTTTCAGCAATCGATTGATAAGAACTATCAAGTTCTTTAATCTTATCCATTGATTTATAAGCTTCATATAAATAATCAAGCTGGAAGGTGTCTCCATTAAGCGCTTCATATGCATTATTTAAGTTTTGTTTGATTCGATCAAAGTTTTTAAGTTTATCAACTTTTTCGGTTAGCGATTCTTTTTCTTGCTTCTTTAAGTTAAGTGCTTCTAATTCTTTGACTTGATAAGATAGAAAATCTATTCTTTCAATACTTTCTTTCTTACGATTTAATGCATCTTGGTACTTTTTTTGAGCTTCAAGATAAGTACTTCTTAGTAATAAATACTCATTTTTTAGGTTATTAGTCTTTGTCTCATCCATTTGGTCAACGAACTCAATATATGCTTCTTTATCCATTAATGCGAAGGTGTCGTTTTGGTCATGAATCATTCCAAGTAATGCAGTGATATGTTTAAGTCGTCCTAAAGTGATTGTTTCTTGATTGAGTTTAACAATATGACGTCCTGATGCATCAATTTCACGAATTAAAGTCACTTCTTTTGGTAAAGATAATAACGTTCTTTGTTCGTCGGTTAAAGTAAATGTACCAACAACAACTGCCTTATCAGTACCATAACGAATATATTCTGCATCACTTCTTTTACCAAAAAGGAGTGATAAGGACTCAAGGAGGATTGATTTACCAGAACCTGTTTCTCCAGTTAGAGCAGTTAAACCATGATAAAAATCAATTTCTAAATCATCAATTAATGCGAAGTTTTTGACACTTAGTTTATTGAGCATGATTTAACTCCTTTCAATATAGAATAAGTACTCTTTATTGCCATCTTTACCAACAATCGGTGATGGGACAAATCCTTTGATTAAGTAATTTAATTGTGTCACGTGTTTGGTGGTTTGATTCATCACCATTTGGTGCATTTTTTGATCTTTTAGAATCCCTTTTTTTAATCCTTTACCTTCAGTTTCAAATTGTGGCTTTAATAAAAAAAGAATTCTTTTTGAATAGGTAGCAACATAACTTAAAATGGGTAACACAGAGGTAAACGACACATCAATTAAACATAAATCGTGTTCTGGAAGTTTAACATCTAAAATGTTGGTTTCCTCATGGGATTCAACTTGAGGATGGTTTCTTAAGGATTCAATCATTTGATCCTTGCCAACATCATAGGCATAAACAAACTTAGCCCCTTCTTTTAGTGCAACATCGGTAAACCCCCCGGTTGATGCACCAACATCAACAATGACTAAATCCTTTAGTAATAATGAAAAAGCTTGTAGTGCGTGAAAGAGTTTTTCTCCACCTCGGGATGCATAAAAGGTATCGGTTAATACCTCAACATGATCATCATCATTAAGCTCATATCCTGCCTTTATAACAACTTTACCATTAACAGCAATAAAACCCCGTTTTATTAAGTCACTGGCTTTAGAACGGGTTTTAATGTCTTTATGTTTGGCAAGATAGAGATCAAGTCGCATTATTCTTTGGTTTCAACAATTAAACTTTCAGCTTGTTTAATCATGTCATAACATGCTTTAGAAAGTTCTAATCCTTCTTTATATTTAGCAATAGAGTCTTCAAGTGAGATATCTTTATTTTCTAATGCTTTAACAACTGCTTCTAATTTCTTTACAGTTTCTTCAAATGACATTTTTTCACTCATTTTTTGTCCCTCTTTTCTAATACTTTGGTTGTTAGTTTTCCATCTTTTAATTCAATATCAATTAAGTCATTAACTGTGATATCATTAACACTTGTTATAACATGTCCATTCTTTGTTGTTAAGGCAAATCCCCTATCCATTACTCTAAGCGGGTTAATCGCTTTTAAGGTTTCAGTTAAGGACTGTAGTTTGTATGTTGAACCAACGATTTTATTCTGATATGAACTATGAATTTTATATTCAAGTTCCTTAACGTTTTGAGAAAGTGATTTGAGTCTTTCCTGTGGTGACTTAATCAAACTCTTTAAAAGGCTAATTTGATAGTTTTTATCGCTTAATTTGACTTTATAACTCTGACTTAGTCTTGATTCAAGTTGTGCAATGTGTTGTTTGATTTGAATGGCTTTATTTTTCGGGTTAGAAACATAGAGTCTTTCATCGAGATTTAGAAGTTGTTTCTGTGCAGTCTTTAAAACATCATTAATATAATAGTCTAGAAGTCTACGTTTCTCTTTTAAGTCAAGGAGTAGATCTGCAACATTTGGTGTTGCTAGTTCTGCTGCTGCAGTTGGTGTTGGTGCTCTTAGGTCACCGGCATAATCTGATAAGGTTGTATCTGTTTCATGACCGATTGCAGTAATGATTGGAATCTTTGATTCATAGATTGCGATGACGACTTCAGCTTCATTAAAGCTCCATAAATCTTCAATTGAGCCACCACCTCGACCAAGGATAATGACATCAACGACATTTTCTTCATTAGCTCTTCTAATTTGTTTAATTAATGAATCTTTTGAACCTTCACCTTGAACAAGGGCTGGATATAAAATAACTTTCGTTAATAGATATCGTCTTGAAACGGTATTTTTGATATCTTGAATGACCGCTCCAGTAGGGGATGTGATGACACCAATCGCTTTTGGAAATTTAGGAATTGGTTTTTTAAGTGATTGATCAAAGTAACCCATCGCTTCGAATTGTTTTCGTAGCTGTTCATACTTTAAGAACAATTCACCAACACCATCAAGTGTCATTGAGAAAATGGATATCGAATAACTACCTCTAGCCTCATAGACTGAGATATATCC
>JAEYXZ010000114.1 GCA_023431045.1 Bacillota bacterium
TAACGGATATACATCACTGATATTTGCACGAATATACTCACTAAAACCACCATGTGCTGCAACACCAAACTGTGGACCACTAACAATCACTTTAAGTCCTACTTGATAGGTATTGGTTGAGTCTTCAATGACAATCCCAACAGCATCGATGCCTGGAATGAGTGGATTGATTTTTGCAACATTACCGGAAGGTTTTGTTGCAAGATAGTCTTTATAGTTTATTGAAGAATATAAAGTCTTAATCAAAACCGTACCATGAACTAAAAACGAGAGATCTTTTGTCTCATATTGAAGATTTGTGGTTTCTTTAAAATGCGCGACTAACGCTTTAAATGAGTTCATTTTATAAAGTCCTTTTGTTCTTTGAAATAGTTTTTTACAGCATATTTGAATGCTGTTCTTAAGAATTCTTTAGCTTCTAATGCTGGTTTTGATTTTGGTTGCATAATGTCAAAACTATGATAACAACCATCAAGTGATAAATAGTGAGTTGCAATACCAGCATTTTTTAAATGATTGATATAAATGGTGGTTTCATCATAGAAAGGGTCAACCGTGCCCACATAAGTAATGGTCGGTGGCAGCCCTTGATAATTCTTATTTCTAAATGGTGCTGCGTATATGGGAATATCATCTGTTCCATATAAGTCTTTTAAATAGATTTTCCAAGCTTTAATATTTGATTTTGCATTCCAAACTGGTGCATTATTCTGTTTTGCTGATAATGTATCATTACGGTCATTTAGCATTGGATAAAGCGGAATTTGGAATGCTATTTCAACTTCTTTTTGATCCCTTGCATATAAGCTTAGTGCGGCACAAAGTCCACCACCCGCACTTTCACCACCGAGTGCAAGCTGGTTCACATTTATCCCAAGTTCTAAGGCATGTTGTTTCATCCATTTTAAAGCTAAATAACAATCATCTAATGCAGCTGGATAAGGTTTGTGGATGGATAATGTGTAATCAGGTGAAACAATCACACAGTTTGAATCTTCAATAAACCATTCATAGAATCGTTCAACTTGTTCAGGAAAACCAATACCATACCCACCACCATGCATCCATAATAAACCAAGTACATTTTCTTTTCTTACTTGTGGACGGTAGATACAAATTCTAAGTTTTGTTCCATCAGCTCGATCAATAAAAACTTGTTCATAAGATAACTTAGTCCAAGTTTTTCCTTTTTTAATTCCAGATAAAACGTAAGCTAGACGATTGGTTGTTAAATTAAAAGGAGGTGAAATAACCTTTAAAATGGCAGCTGACCGTCTTAATTCAGGATGAATCATATCGAGTGTCACTTTCAAAGGCGATACCTCCTATAAGTTATTATAGCATATTAAGTTAGATTGAATTGGTTTATATTATGGCTTCTTCATCATAATTTCGATACCTGCATAATTACTTTCATCTTCTAAGATTAATTGTTTTTTATGGTAAAGCTTTAAACTGATTTTACCATTTAATCCTTCCTTAATTTTTTGATTCATCATGCCATTTTGAGGTGAAACGAGTTCAACGAGTTGATCTATCTTTGCACTTATTTCTAATTTGTATCCTCGTTTTTTAAGTGTTAAGTGAACTTTATTATGTTCAAGTTCGTTAATCTTTGTCTTTGTAAAGTTATAGGTTGCAAAACGATGCTCCTTATGTTGATAAAAGAGACTGACAATGAGTCCTTTAAAATGGAAACCTATGAAGGGAATAATTGCATAAGATGCCATAAATGAAATGAATGGATCATGAAACTGATTGGCTTGTAACCAAATATATTCCCTTGGAAATGAACGGCCCCAATCCTTTTCGATATAGCCAAAACTATTATTAAAATCTATTTCTTGCTGATTTAGATGTAAGGAACCAATTAGTTCGTTTTTCATTGAAAGAATACCATGATAACATTCCATCAAAGGTGCATAAGTAAAAGGTCCCATAATTGTTGGTTGATATAAATTCTTTTTAATATTTTGATGATTGCTTAATTGGACCATACCGTTTAATTTTATATCATGGTTAATATCTAGTGTGATTTGATCTTTTGTAAAAATTGAATCACCAATTTGAACCTTGAATTGGTGTTTATCATAACTAAATGACGATAATGGATAACGAAGATAATAAGTTTCCATCTTAGGACTATTACCAAATTTCGTATAAAAGACTTGGATAAATGCATGACTATCCTTTGGATTTAAACTAACTCCTGGAATGAGTGCTAGTTGTGAGTGATTTTTCAAACTTAGTAGTTTAAAATACCATCCTTCAAAATACTTTTTACTTTTTAAATTACCTAAGAATACCTCTGGTTTGGTGATATGTCTCATTTATTTACCTCTCATCATCATTGTACCTTTTCTAGTAACTAATTAGATAATGTTTTACATTTTAATCAATGATTTCTTTTCCTTGATATTTAGCAACTTGTTTGACATCTTTATCACCACGTCCTGATAAGTTTACAACGATGATTTTATCTTTACTTAAGGTTGGTGCTAGCTTCATTGCATAAGCAACCGCATGAGCTGATTCAATAGCTGGTATAATACCTTCTTTTTGTGAGAGATATTCAAAGGCATGAATGGCTTCTTGATCGGTGATTGAAACAAACATTGCTCGTTTCGTATCATCTAGATAGGCAATCTCTGGTCCAACTCCTGGATAATCA
>JAEYXZ010000016.1 GCA_023431045.1 Bacillota bacterium
GGCCTAAGGTATCAACCGTTCCACTGGTTGGTAAGAGTAATGCATTCATGTGCTGAGCAAGTGTTGACTTACCACTACCGGTTTGCCCGACAATAGCGATTAATTCACCTTCAGCCTCAATTGTTAGATTGATGTTAGATAATGCTTTATAGACTTGTTTAAATCCGCGATAGGCGTAGTTTACTTGTTTGAATTGTATGCCCATATCGCTTCCACCAATTCATCTTTATTTTGTAGTCCTTGATCTTTTAAAACATCTAAATAAATGCGTAATGAAAAAGGAATGTTGAGTTTAGAACTCTTTAAAACATCCTCTTTTAAGAATAATTCCTGTGGTTTACCTTCACCAACAATTTCACCCTCTTTTAAAATGATTGCATAATCACTTCTTAATGCGAAATCTAAGTCGTGGGTGATTGTGATGACGGTTTGTTTATATTCTTGATTTAATGATTGAATGAGGTGTGTTACTTCAGTGACACCTTCTGGATCTAACATCGATGTTGCTTCATCAAAGATAATGACATCTTTGTGCATAGCGAGTGCGCCAGCAATCGCAACTCTTTGTTTTTGTCCACCGGATAGTTGTTGTGGTTCTTTTTTAAGATATTTTTCCATGCCAACCATCGTTGCATAGGTTTCAACTCTTTGAACCATTTCTTCTCTTTCAACTTGCTGATTCTCAAGTCCAAACGCGATATCATGTCTGACTGTCACACCAACGAACTGGTTATCTGGATTCTGAAAGACAATACCAATCTTTTTTCTAATTTCATGAACGTTTTCTTCATTCATTTCAAGACCATCAACATAGATCTTTCCATCATTGGCTTTGATTAATCCAACCAATAATTTCGCAAGGGTTGATTTTCCACTTCCGTTATGTCCTAAGATTGAAACCCAAGAACCTTTAGGAATGGAAAAAGAAAGGTCTTTAATAACCTCTTTTTTATCATCATATTGAAAACTAAGATGCTCAACTTTAATCAAAAATCTCACCTATCTTTATCTTAAATATTATACTATAATATTGACAATAATTTATGATTTTCGTGGTAAACCTTATATAATAGTAAATAGGTATGGTGAATAGGCATGTTATTAGATTTAAATCAAACAACTTTTGAAGAAAAAGTAATAAATGGTCAAACTAAAGTTTTAGTTGACTTTTGGGCTCCATGGTGTCGTCCTTGTTACGCACTTGAACCAATTCTTGAAAACATCTCTGAGGACTATTATGGTGAACTCTCTGTTTATAAATTAAACGTTGAACACGAAGAACAATTGTCGAATGATTTCGACATTGACCATATTCCAACCCTTGCATTATTTGAAAATGGTCAACTTGTAAAAACCTTACCTGGACTTCAAAGTGAAAAAACCATTAAAGCGTGGTTAGACATATGATTGACACAATCATTATTGGTGCTGGACCAACTGGAATTTCTGCTGCTTTATATTTATTTAAGTTAAATCATAACGTGATGGTCTTTGGTCGTGACCATAGCCAATTAACTGAATCAGATATCATCGACAATTACTACGGCTTTAAACCAATATCTGGTCCTGATCTCATCAAAGAAGGTATTGAACATGCACGGAATCTTGGCATTAAAGTCCATCTATGTACCGTGATTGATGTTGATCCAATCGAAGGTGGATACGAAGTAAGAACTGCTCATGGAAATTTTCAAGCAAAGACTTTAGTTATTGCAACTGGAAAACCTAGACTTCCTTTAAAAGTACAAGGTTTTAATACTTTTAGAAGTCGTGGGATTCACATGTGTGCAACCTGTGATGGATTCTTTTACAAAAATAAGAAAGTTGCACTTGTAGGCGCTGGTCCTTATATGGAACAGGAACTCAAAGTACTTGAAAACTTTACCAATCAAATTACCATCTTTAGTCATGGTGATCCTATCACTCATGAGAATTACCCAGTTATCAATGATCCAATTTTATCCTTCACTGGTGAAAAGAAAGTTAAATTTGTAAATACAAAAAATAACAGTTACGAGATTGGTGGCGTATTTATCGCAATCGGATTCCCTTCTGCAAATGAACTTGCTTTAAAGTTAGGTATTATACAAGAAAAATCCAACATCATTGTTGATGAACAAATGATGACTAATCTTCCAGGTGTATTTGCAGGTGGAGATTGCATCGGTGGTAAACTTCAAATTCCAAAAGCAATCTATGATGGTCTCCTTATTTCAGATGGAATCCATCATTATCTAAAGGGACTCAAATGAAGATTACAGAACATACCATTGATCGTTTCTTAGAAACAGTTTCGACAGATCGTATAGATGATATAAAAACATTGGTATCAATGGCTCGTGAAGTCACTGGATATAAACCACAAATGTGGGGAACTATCATTGGTTTCGGTGATCTTCACTACAAGTATAAAACGGGAACTGAAGGCGATATGCCAGTCATCGGATTCGCTTCTAGGAAACAAGCAATCACCCTCTACTTATCCTTCACAATCAATGATTATCCACACTTGAAAAAGTTAGGAAACTATCAAACAGGAAAAGGTTGTTTGTACATTAAAAGATTAAGTGATGTCAATTTAGATGTTCTAAAAGACCTGATGATTGTCACTACAAAAGATGCATTAGAGTTACCTTTTGTTACAATAAACTCATGAAAAAAGACCACCAAGTGGTCTTTATTTTTATAATTTTGAATCGTCTTGACTATCTAAGAATGCCTTAATTGGTTTCATTATTCTTTCAATCGTACCATCGATAAATGGATTATCGAGTTTAGCTGCATTTAATAAGCCAACGAAACTCTTTGATCCACCTAACTTACACAATTCATAATATTGTTTCCATGTTTTAGGATGATCAACTCTTGAATTACCCCAGAATTGGAAAGCAACAACTTGAGCTAATGTGTAATCAATATAATAGAATGGTGATCCAAAGATATGACCTTGTCTAAACCAGTAAGTTCCTTTATCTAAGAAATGATCATCATCATAATCTTTCCATGGTAAATACTTCTTCTCTAATCTTCTCCATAATGCCTTACGTTCTTCAGGTGTTAAATCTGGATTTTCATAGATACCATGTTGGAATTCATCAACAAGTACACCATAAGGTAAGAATTCAATTGCTCCTGATAAATGATCAAACTTATATTTATCCGTATCACCCTCAAAGAAGTAATGAATCCATGGCCAAGCTAGAAATTCCATACTCATTGAGTGAATCTCAGCCGATTCCATGGTTGGCCAACGATACTCTGGAAGTAGGTTTCTTGATGTGAACACTTGGAATGCATGTCCAGCTTCATGCGTTAGAACATCAACGTCACCTGAGGTACCGTTGAAATTAGCGAAGATAAATGGTGCTTCAAACGATGGTAAGTATGTACAATACCCACCACCTTCTTTACCTGGTTTTGCATCTAGTTCAAGTAAATCGTGGTCTAACATGTATCTAAAGAATTTAGATGTTTCTGAACTCATTTCATCATACATCTTTAATGCTTTTTCAACTTGCCATTCGCGATTGCCTTTAGGTGCTGGGTTACCACTTAAGAAGGATAATCCTAAGTCATAACTCTTTAAATTAGCAATTCCAATTCGCTTTGCACGTCGTTCTTGAAGTTTTTGAACATAAGGTACAACCACACGGTAAACTTGATCACGGTAACCAGCGACATCCTTACTATTATAGTCTAGACGATTAAAGCGGTCATAGCCCATTTGAACAAAGTTTTCATATCCAATTTTCTTAGCCATCTTGGTTCTTACCTTAACCATTTGATCATAGATCCGGTCAAAGTCTTCTTCATGGGTTTCAAACCATTTAGAAACTGCAAGTTGAGCACGATGTCTCACTTCACGGTTTAAGTTGGTTGTAAAAGGTCTCATTTGTGAGAGGTTATAAACCCCACCATCAAATTCGATTTGTGCAGATGCTGTCAACTTACCATATTCTGTTGAAAGTTTATTTTCTTCTTGTAAATCTGGAATGATTTCTGGAGAAAATACTTTTTGTGCGAGTTCTGCTTGTTGAAATAAAAGTGAACCTAATTCTTTTTCTAGTTCTTTACGGAACTTAGATTCAATCAATGCTTTGGAGAAAGCAACTGAAAACTCGAGGATTTCAGGTCCTGCTTGGTTTAAGAATTCTTGTTCTTGATCATAGAACTCATCCTTCGTATTAATCGTGTGTCTGACTCCTGCGAGTTGACTTAGACTATCAAATCGATCAGATAATGCATGATATCTTTTAACAACTTCAAGTTGTTCTAAAGCACTAGTTGCTTGATCAAATTTTTGAACCAAGTGATTTAATTCTTGCTTAATCTCATCAACATTCGGTCTAACATATGGAAATTCATTGAATTTCATGTTTTAATCCTCCTTGGTTAATATATATGTTTATTATATAACAATATGTTTTATATACTTTTAATTTCATTAATTATTGATGATATTTTTTATGACAGAAACAACTCACCAAATGATCATTATAAACGCCAACTGCTTGTAAGAATGCATAAACAACTGTACTTCCAACAAATTTAAAGCCTAGTTTTTTTAAATGTAGACTGATTTGATCAGACACTTCATTTGTTGCAGGTATATCTTTTAAACTTGATAACTGATGGTCTTGTGGTTTAAAATCGACGTGTTTCCAAATAAAGTTTGTAAAGCTTCCTTTTTCACTGAAGTGCTTGAGATATAGTTTGGAGTTATGAATCATTGCGTTAATTTTTAGTTTATTTCTAACTATACCGGGATTGTTGAGTAATTCTTCAACTTTCTTTTGATCATAGTGTGCTACAATGAATGGATTAAATCCATCAAATGCTTTAATGAATTCTGTTCTTTTGTTTAAGATAATTGCCCATGATAATCCTGCTTGCTGACAATCAAGCATTAATTTTGAAAATAGAGCAATGTCATCATAAACCGGTTTTCCCCATTCATGATCGTGATACTCTTTCATTAAATCACTTAAGTTTCCCCATGAACATCGATTAATTTGCATAATAGATGCCTACATATTCTGGATGATCAATAAATGGATTTCTATTACCTTGATAGGAATAAATAACATCATTTCTTCGTACTTCAAATGCATCGACTGGATCGGCATTATGCCAATCGATTAGGACTGATAATTTACCCATAATTGCACCTTCTAAAGTGTATGTTGCACCAGCGTCAATATTATCATCCCTTAAAATTAAGAAATCGTATCTTGCCACCATATAAAATATGATTCTTGCAACATCACCTTTATATTGATCACCTGGATAATAAGCATCATTTCCAACTAGCCCGTTTAGTGCCGATAGTCCATTATCGTAATATCGATTTGATCTTGAACCATTTACTGACGGATTAATTGCACGTAGATTATGAACATCAGATCCTTGGTTTCGATCACTTCCTTCAACTCGTTCCATACCAAGTCTTGAGTTTGGCCAAATATGTTCTCTTGACCATGTCGCACCACCATCCCAATATTTTACAATCTTGGTACCAGAATATACACCATCTAGATATTGTCTTCCCTCATTATCGGTGATTAAATCACTTTGTTCAAGTATAAATCGAGCTTCATCATATGACGATTTTCGTACATGAGTTAAAGTTAAAATGTTTCTTAATTCCGTTTTAAATTCTAATCCCGACATACCATTTAACGTTGCGTAGTAATCAAGCAGTGCTTGGTTACTCATTGGAATTGCAAATTGTGGTGCAGGAAGCGAACTTCGTTGGCTTTCATATTGACTCTTTAAACCTGCTAAAGCGACTTCATCGGTTTCAGGATATGTATCAATTTCAGTAGGAATGAGTTCAACTAAAGTTTTATCACCAATCAAACTATAAATCACTAAATCATCGATTGTTAATGATGAGGAATTTGTACTAGAGATTTTGACTAAGGTAAATCTGATTTTGATTGGGCCAAGCATATTGATTGAATAGGAAAATTGTTGTGCAACAGCCGTGAGTGGATAGGTGACTTCATTTTTAAAAGTGGCACCATTATCAGTTGAATAAGAAACCATCACGTGTTGTGTCGTACTCTTAGCAGTAAATGTAAGAGAGTGAACGTCTGATAGTGGAAACTCATTTTGTGCGTAGCCATACGTATTTGGATTCGTCGTATAATATCTAAGTTGTAAACTTTGATTTTCAGTAATTGGTTGTGTGGTTGAAACAGAACCAGATAAAATACTAAATTGATTATTTGTGTTACCTTGAAGTTTAGGTGATTGATTGTTATAAGTCGTTGTTGCAACAAATCCATCAGTCGCCTCAAAACCAGTATTGTATTCATTTAGGTTTTTATATTGTAAGACAAGGTCAAGGATCAGATAACTTTCACCGTATTCAAAGATGACATAAACTTCGGTGTTTTTTGAATTTTCCAGTAATCCTTCATACGGTTTAAGATTGATTTCTGGATTGATAACAGAGATTGGGTCTTCCATGTCATCACCAAGATAGACATCAAAGAATAATGCTTCATCAACGGCTTCCCATTTGAGTAAATCACCATCAATTTCATAGACGATTTCACCAACATCATGAGGTGCTTGCCACTTTGCATAAATGGTAATGTCACTTGTTACTAATGCCTCAAAATCATAAAGTGTTTCTAAACTAGAATCACTGAACCACCCAACAAATATATAGCCTTCTTTAACTGGTTTAATTGGTTCAGTTACACGAAAGCCATCTTGAATGAGTATATCTGCAATGACGGTCGATCCGCCATTTAATTCAAATTGAACCGTATGATATTCAATTACTTTTTCCCATTTAGCATAAAGTGTTAGATCTCTTCCCGGCATCACTGTTTCAATAAATGGAACTTCCATATCACTTTCATACCAATAACTGATTTCGTATCCTGTTCGTTCAAAAGTTGGAAATTCAATGGTTGATTGGTATTCAAATTCGACACTTTCTACTTCATCATCAATAGTAAAATTAAAGGTTATTTCATACATCGCTGGATTCCATTTGGCATATAGAGTCAAATCAGAATCGATTATTTGATCCTTGTTGTAAGGAGAACTCAATAATTCATCGTAAAACCAACCATCAAATAGATAGTGTGTTCGATTGGGAATATATAGTTGATTAAGGTCTAAAACTTCATCTTCTCGAACATCAATCGAAGTGATTGATGAACCACCATTTGAGTCAAACTCAATGGTATAAGTTTTTGGATTGACATTGATCAAACTACATCCTGTCAAGAAAAGAATTAATCCAATTAACCATACTTTTTTCATTTGCAATTCTCCTTAATACTTCGAACAAAAAAGCAGGGGTTCCTGCTTAGTTGTCTTGAGATTTTCTTGATTTTTTAGCTAACTTAGCTTCTTCTTTAGCGAGTTTAGCATCTTCCTTGGATTGAATTTTAGCCGCTTTAGCTTCAGCTGCTTTTTGTTTTTCGTCTCGCATTCTTAAGGTGTCTTCAGCGATGAATAAGCGTGTACCTAATTTGATTTCAGCATCTGATATGAAATCAAGTGTGACATATTGTCTTTCGAAGGATTGACCGCGTTTAAGTTGATCACCTTCTTGTGATACGGAAATCTTTTTGACTTCTTTTGCAAAGTATACAACTTTTCCTGCTAATTTAACCTTTGGTCCGTCAATTGCTCTGAGTAGTTCTGTCATACCATGACTGTCTGATAGCCAAGCATTTTCTCCACGAACAACAATGGCTTCATCGGTTGCTTCACAACGGAAAGCAGCTCCTGATTTGGCACTCGTATTAACCTTGCCAACTTTAACATAGCTTTTACGTCTTCTTAATATCAATATTAGATGCATGAGAATAACGAGAAATACAACTCCCCCGATAATCGCCCATTCCATCCATCCAAAAGTCATCGGATCTAGTCCATTTTGAAATGGCATATAATACCTCCCACACTTATTTCTAAGTTTAGATTAATTATAACAAAATATCGAAAAATTACAAGTAAGAGTACCCATACAAACGCCTTCAGCATCATGACTTATGCCCAGTATTTCAAATATGATTAACCCCAACCATATAAACAAAAGACGAAAGTGGGAAGGTTTCGTCTTTTGTCGGTGTTTTACTAAATTACTTATTCTTGATTTTGATTTTGCCAGTTTTCAATTTCATCACGATATTGTTCTTTATTCCGATTTCGATTTTGCATGAAATTTTCTACATGATCTTTGAAACTGTTTTGACGGAAATTAAACATTTCACGAATTTGAACTCGTAGTTCTAAGCTTGCTTGATGGAATGAGTCACGTAGGGTCGAAATTTCTAGATGAAGTTCACTTTGAAGTGCTAATAATTCATCTTCTAGAGCGCTAATTTCTAAGTCTATGGATACAATCGTTTCTAAGATTGCCGGTTTTTCTTCTTCGGTTGCAGTTTCAAGCAATAATTCTTGTTCTGCTTTCAATGTCACTTTAGCATCAATTTCGACTTCAAGTGCTTGAATGAGTGGTAAATATTCATCTCTTATGGCATCTCTTGCGGCAAAGAATTCAGCTCTTAAACTATGAGCAACTGATTTCATTTCCATTTTTGCTTCTTTGATCATTGCTTGGAGTTCTTTAACTTCTAGTAATAAAGCATCTTCGAGTAATAAATCGTCATTAACGGCTACTGCTGATTTTGCAATTAGAAGGAATCCAGGTGTCACACCATAACTTTCTGCTTCTGCTAAGAATTCAGGTGAAAATGACTTATCTTGTGCACGACCCATAACTAGGTGATCTTGGAATGATTGATTGATATGTTCTTTTGCTCTCGTCTTAATTCTTTCCTGTGCTTCTTGGTCATTTGAAATGGTTAAAACTGAAACATAGGTTGCCTCACTATCAACATCGATATATCCAAGGTTAATTGCGGCGTCTATGATAATATTCATGACAACGTCTAAATCTTTACCTTCAATTTGAAGATCAGTTAATAATACTTCTGCATCCTCATTAAGGGCATTCACATACACAACTTTTTCACTCTTGGTAACAATGAATTCCATACTTGGATTAATATCCACTGTCATGTATGTTTCATCTCTGATGTCACTTTTGTTACAAGAAACTAATAGAATGACCGCTCCGATCAACAAAACTAAACTTAAGATTGTTTTAATTGGTTTCATTATAGAAAACCTCCTTGTCACTTAATATACGGACAAGGAGGTTATTTTATTGGTGAAAAATGAAATTAAATCGTAAGAACGGTTTGTTGACGTCCAGATTGTTGTCCATTTCGGCGTTGATTATAACTAAATGGATTGCCATCTTGTGGTTTGATTGTCATCACATAAAAGTAGAGTCCAGCTTGTTTAATGACGCGAATTGTTATATCACCTTCAAGTGGTTCACTATTGGTTTCGATATGATAATGAATTCGCATGATCCGATTTTGGTTTTCAAAACTTGTCTCAATTGTAAAAGTTGATGTCATCCAATTAAGACCCATTGTGATTGTTGTTTTTGTGACATTATCCTCAACATCAATCTTCAAACTAACGGTTTCTACAATCTCACCACTTCGATATGTATCAATCATAAATTGATGTGAATCATCTACATTTTGATACTTAATCTTAATATAGTTATCGTTATCAATTCTCGTGATCAATTGAAACTCACCGGACACTGAATCTCCTCTTGCATCAATTCGATATGAGTTGTTCGTATCGTTGATTTCTCCGAAGATTATAAATTCATCTGTTTCCTGATCATTAATCTGATTGAAGATGAGTTCATAAGTATCTTCTTGATTGGTGAAATCTTTCGTATTAAAACTTAAACGTTTAGCATAACCTTGTTGATTATAGGATTCTATTTTAGCGTCATAGCCTTCGTTACTTGCATAAATTTTTTCTGTTGCACGTAAATACTTATTGATGATATCCAATTTAGACTTAATGGTGTCATTTCTTTCAATGATTCCAAGCCCGAATTGTCCGACATCACTCGTATCTTCTTCAAATGATTCCATCAAAGACATGGATTGAATACCAGATACGGCCATCACTGTCTCAGGTGATTCAATGGTTGGGTGATCAACTGGAGGTATGGAATCTTTTGGTAATAATACAATCATGAAGATGACTGCTGCTAGTGAAACCATCATACCTGAAAAGATTAATTTAAAATTAAACTTTGGTTTATTCGTTTGTGATACAACTTGTTTTTCATCTAATTGTTTTTGTCGGTCGATAATCAAAGTTGAAAAGTCTTTCACTTCAATATTCAATGCTGCATCTTTAATTTTTTGTTCAAGTTCTTTCTTATTCACTTTGATCACCTACTTTCTTTTGCAACTTCTTAATGGCTTTTTGATAGATCCAAAGAATAGTGCCGATTGGTTTTTTTAGTTCTTTAGCAATTTCTCTAAACTTTAATTCATTCACGACATGGAGTAAGACAATTTCCTTTTCAAGGGGTTCGAGCTCATTAACCATGCTCATGATGTCATTTTGATCATCAATTTCATCTAAATTATTTCTATCATCTGGCGTGTGATCAATGATTTCATCGTCTTGTACTTCTTTTTTACGCTTGTGATACAAATCAATTGCTAAGTGTCTACCAATCGTTGATAGATATGCATATGGATTCATCCCTGGTTTAAATTGATGAATCTTTTCTAAGAACTTCATATAGGTTTCTTGTAGTAAATCTTCTGCGAGTCCTTGGTCCTTAACAATCGTTATGATAGCGAAAAAAACTTGTTTCTTGGTGAGATGATAGAACATATCAAAATGTTGATAGTCTTTGTTTTTTAGTTCATGAATAATTCCTTGTATTTGATCCATATTTTTCCCACTTACATCTTATATACGGAATTACAGTCTCTTTTATTGGTACTCTATCTATATTCTATGATAAAAGATACAAAAAAAATACCCTTATCAGGGTATTTTATATGATTTAGTAACGATTAAACAAATTCAATAATTGCCATTGGAGCACCGTCACCTAAACGAGGGACAGTCTTAATGATTCTTGTGTATCCACCAGAACGTTCAGTATATCTTGGGGCAATTTCTGAAAATAATTTTTGTAAAGCATTTTGACCTTCTTTAACAAGTTCGAAACGAACTGTTTTTGCAGCTTCACGTCTTGCAGCAAGTGTACCTTGTTTTGCAAGTGAGACTAGCTTATCAGCTGCTCTTTGAAGTGATTTCGCTTTAGCTTCAGTTGTCATAATGCGGTCGTTAATAATTAAATCAGTAACCAAGTCGCGCATTAAGGCGATTCTTTGGTCAGTTGTACGGCGTAATCTTGATTGTTGTGCCATAATTCTTACTCCTTGTCTTCGTTGGAATCAAAGTCAAACTTAGATTCCTTATTCGCTGAATGTTCAAATTCTAATCCATGTTCAGCTAGTTTATCTTTTAATTCCTTGAATGATTTACGACCAAGACTTCTTAATCTCATGACTTCTTCTTCACTCATTTTCATTAATTCGCCAATGGTTGTAATACCACTACGTTTTAATGAGTTAAATAGACGTACGGAAAGATCTAATTGTTCAATCTTAGTGTCTGACTTCTTACTTGCTGGTTCTTCAACATCTTCGCGGATGAAATCATATTCAGCAGCTTGAGTTGAAATTTTAGTAATAATACTGAAGTAATCAACAAGCATTTTAGATGCAAGTGCTAAAGCATCTTTTGCTTTAATCGCACCATTGGTTTGAATTTCCATGGTTAATTCATCTAAATCACCACGAGTTTTTTCAACGTTATAAATAACGCGTTCTACAGGTGTATATAATGAATCAATTGGAATTACGCCAACTTCGTATTTAGAATAAACCTTGTTAGCATCAGCTGGAACATATCCCATCCCACGACGAACCGTAACAACCATGGAAAGTTTAGCACCTTCAGCAAGGGTTGCGATCACTTGGTCTGGATTGATAACTTCGATGCCATCAACTAAATTGAAGTCAGATGCCTTAACGACTGTTGGGCCGTCGACATATAACTCTAATTTTTGTTCATATAATGGATCTTGTGAATCGACTGAGAATACGACCTTTTTTAAATTTAAGACGATCCCCATGACATCTTCATACACGCCTTCAATGGTTGAGAATTCATGGTCGACACCATCAATTTTCACATTGACAATCGCTGCTCCAGGTAATGATGAGAGAAGGACTCTACGTAATGCATTTCCTAAAGTCAAACCATATCCTCTTTCTAGTGGCTTAATTAAGAAGCGTCCTAGATTGCCATCAGCAGAGATTTCTTCAACTGATGTTGGTTTTTCAAATTTTAAATCTTTCACAAGTATACCTCCTAGATAAATCCTAAATTAATTACGTGGACGTTTTGGAGGACGGCAGCCGTTATGAGGTACTGGAGTCACATCCTTAATCGCGGTAATTTCTAATCCTGCAGCCTGAAGTGAACGGATTGCAGCTTCACGTCCTGGACCAGGACCTTTGACAAATACTTCCACTTTTGCCATACCATTTTCCATTGCGCCTTTAGCAGCAGCTTCTGATGCTAATTGAGCAGCAAATGGTGTTGATTTTCTGGAACCTTTAATACCTAATGCTCCAGCACTTGACCAAGCGATTGCGTTTCCTTCTGGGTCAGTAATGGTTACAATGGTATTGTTAAAGGTTGTGTGGATATGTGCAACACCCAGTGGTATATTCTTTCTGATTTTTCTTTTAGTTGTCTTTTTCTTAGCCATGATTATTTACCTGCCGGTTTCTTGTTTGCAATCGGTTTAGCTTTACCCTTACGAGTTCTAGCGTTATTGCGGGTATTTTGACCACGTACAGGTAATCCCTTACGATGTCTCATACCACGGTATGATCCGATTTCCATTAAACGTTTGATGTCTAAAGTGGTTTCTCTACGGAGATCCCCTTCAGTTGTTAATTTAGCGATTTCATTACGAATTAATGCTAATTGTTCATCAGATAAGTCTTTGACTCTGATGTCTTCTGAGATATTGACGCTTGATAAAATGTTTTTAGCGGTTGAAGCTCCAATACCGTAAATATATTGCAACGAGATAACAACTCGTTTGTCGCGTGGAATATCCACTCCTGCTATTCTTGCCATCGGTATTCTCCTTATCCTTGTCTCTGATTGTGTCTTCTATTTTTCTTATTGATCACGTAAACGCGACCTTTGCGGCGTACGATGATATCATCAGCACTACGCTTTTTAACGGATGCTCTAACTTTCATGATATGTTCTCCTTATTTTTTGCGGTATGTAATGCGACCGCGGCTTAAATCGTAAGGTGATAATTCAACTGTTACTTTATCACCTGGTAAAATGCGTATGTTGTGAATACGGATTTTACCGGAAACGTGAGCGATCACCATGTGACCATTATTTAGCTCAACTTTAAATTTTGTATTTGGTAGTACTTCTACGACCTTGGCTTCAACTTCAATTAAGTCTTCTCTTGCCATAATTACTCCTTTACTTTTGATAGAATATCATATCCATCTGGTGTAACAACAATGGTATGCTCAAAATGAGCACTTGGTTTTTTATCTTGGGTAATCGTCGTCCAATTATCACTTAAGACTCGAACGCGTTTTGTCCCTAGATTAACCATTGGTTCAACACATATTGTCATACCTGGACGTAAGATAACATTGATCTTTTCACGACCATAATTTGGAATGGGTGGATCTTCATGGAGACTTTGTCCGATACCATGCCCGGTAAAATCTTCAACAATCCCATAACCATAAGGTTTTATATAATTTTCAATTGCTGATGAGATGTCATTAACTGTATTTCCAGGTTTAACCATTTGGAGTCCTGCCCAAAGTGATTTTTCAGCCACATCAAGTAATTGTTTGACTTGATTGGATACTTCACCGATTGGGTAAGTCCATGCAGAATCTGCATGATATCCTTTATAGTTCACACCAAGGTCAAGTGAGATAATATCGCCATCTTTTAAAATTGCTTTTTTCGATGGGATACCATGGATAATCACTTCATTAATGGATGTACAAATGGATTTTGGATATCCATTGTAATCTTTAAATGATGGTGTTGCACCTTTACTTCTAATAAATTCATCAGCAAGTAAATCGAGCTCTGCTGTTGAGACGCCTGGTTTCATATGTGGCACTAACATTTCTCTTGTTTGTGCTAAGATGTGCCCTGCTTCACGCATGAGCTCGATTTCTCGATTGCTTTTGATTGAAATCATTTATTCACCTAAAATTTTTAACATGTCGGCGGTAACATAAGATAATTCTCTGTTACCATCCAAATCAATGAGCACTCCGGCCTTTTTATAATATGCAATAATCGGATAGGTTTGTTCATGATAAACAGCTAGACGTTTAACGACTGTTTCTCTTGTGTCATCATCGCGCTGTACCAATGTTGCACCGTCGTCATCACATAGACCATCAACTTTTGGTGGATGATTAATGATGTGGTATATTCTACCGCAGGTTGGACATGTTCTTCTTCCAGTAATACGGAAGATAATCATTTCCTCATCTGAAGTAATATTAAACACAACATCCAGTTTCATACCTAATTGTTTCAATAATTGATCGAAATAGGCAGCCTGGTTTGGATTTCTTGGATAACCATCCAAGATAAATCCTTTTTTAACGTCATCACGTTTGAAACGTTCTTTGACAATTTCATTGGTGATTTCATCTGGAACCAATTGACCATGATCGGTAAATGATTTGACCAATTCAATGAGTCTTTGGTTGGTTAATTCCTTGCGGAAGATTTCTCCCGTTGAAATATGAGGTATTCCTAATTGTTCCGATAAAATTTTCGCATGCGATCCTTTACCTGCACCAGGGGGACCTACAAAAATCATTCTGGTTTTCATGATCGGATTAGAATAAACCTTGGTAGGTTTCTTGATTCGCAGCCGCTTCCATTTGAGATGTTGTGTCGGCTGCAACTCCGACGATGATTAATAATCCGGTTCCACCTAGTGTAATGTTTGCTGCTTCTTGACCTGTGAAACCAAACACCACCGCAGTGAGGATTGGTAAGATCGCGAGGATTACGAGATAGACGGTACCAAGGACGGTCACCTTGAATAAGATTCTTGCAATATAATTTTTCGTATCTTCACCTGGTCTAACCCCTGGAATATACGCATTTGATTTTGATAGATTATCAGCAATCTTATGCGGATTAGTAACCATAAAGGTATAGAAGAATGAGAAGACAACAATTAAGATGACATAAAGAATAAATCCAACTGGATTTTGGTAATTGAAGATTGCATCAATCCACTGTGAACCAGCGGAAGTTGAAGTGCTACCTGCAACCAATCCAACCAATGTTAAAGGCACACTCATTAAGGTTGATGCGAAGATGACTGGTAATACCCCTGCAGAGTTAATCTTTAAAGGAATATTTGAATCATTCTTCATTGAGCCTTGACGATTGGAATAGGAAATCGGAATTTTACGCTTAGCGATGTTCATATAAACAACACCAAGTAGGATTAAGACGTAGAGTAATAGAATGAAGACATACCAGAAGATGTCCCAACCGTTACCGGTGTGACCATATTTGGCATCTAGTGTACCAATCATCATCGGGATTGAAGTCATAACCCCAACTGAGATGATAATGGATGATCCATTACCTACACCTTTAGCGGTGATTAGGTCAGCTAACCAAATGGTGAATGCTGTACCTGCAGTAACGACGATTGCCATATACATGTAAGTGAAGAAATTATCATCAACACCAACTTGTAATTGAGAACCACGAACACCCACTCCAAGGATTAATAGAAGCGCTTGAGCAAAGCCAAGAGCTAATGCTAAATACTTAGTTAATCGGGATGCTTTTGCTTTCCCAGCATCGCCTTCTTCTTGCCATTCCTTCATTTGAGGAATAATCATTTGTAACAATTGTACAGCAATAGAGGCTGTAATATAAGGTGAAATCCCTAGAGATAACACCGAGAAACGTGATAAGGCTTGGCCGGTGTAACTATTTAAAATGCCAAGGAATCCTGATCCCCATGTTGAATTGTTTGCAATTAAGTCAACATTAAAAAGTGGAATCGGAATAAAACTTGCGATTCTAAATACTAAGATAATTAACAATGTGATGCCCACACGGAGCATAACGGTTTTATTTGCCAATATATTCTTAATGCGCTGCCACACGTTAAATCACCTCGACCGTTCCACCCGCTGCTTCAATTTGTTGTTTCGCAGCTTCTGAGAATTTGCTTGCTTTAACAGTTAATTTCTTTTCTAATTTACCGTTAGCTAAAACTTTAACTCCTGATAGAAGATCTGAGACGATTTTAGTCTGTAGTAGTAATTCTGGGGTGATGACTGTACCATCATCAAAAAGGTTTAGATCAACTAAGTTGACAACAGCAAACTCTTTTCTAGTGTAGTTATTGAATCCACGTTTAGGAATTCTTTGGAAGAATGGAATTTGACCACCTTCGAATCCTGGACGAACGTGTCCTGCGCCGGATCTTGCTAATTGACCTTTATGTCCTTTACCGGAGGTTTTACCAAGTCCTGAACCGGGACCACGGCCAAGACGTTTGCGCGAGTGTCTCGCACCAGGGACTGGTTTTAATGTACTTAACATTATGCTGCCTCCTTAACTGAAATGAGATGAGCGATTGTTTTAATCATACCTTGAATCGCTTCATTATCTTCTTTAACAACACTTTGTCCAATTTTCTTCAACCCTAAAGCTTTGGCAGTTGCGAGTTGATTTGGTCTGCGACCAATCAAACTCTTTTCTAATGTAATAATTAATGCTTTCATGATTACACCAACTGATCAACTGAAATGCCGCGTAGTGCAGCAACGCTTTCAGCAGTTCTTAAAGATTTTAATCCTTCAAATGTCGCACGGACTAAGTTAATTGGGGTTGAAGTACCTAATGATTTGGATAGGATGTCACTAATACCTGCTAATTCAAAGATAATACGGGCAGCACCACCAGCGATGATTCCAGTACCTTCAGATGCAGGTTTTAAAACGATTTTACCAGCGCCATAAACTCCAACAACATCATGAGGGATGGTGTTTTTCTTAAATGGAATAGTAATCACGTTTCTTTTTGCAGCTTCAACTGCTTTTTTAATAGCTTCAGGAACTTCGGATGCCTTACCGGTACCGAAACCAACCTCACCTTGTTTGTTACCAACGATGACTAGAGCAGAGAAACGAAATCTTCTACCACCTTTAACAACTTTAGTAACGCGGTTGATAGCCACTACTTTTTCTTCAAAAGTTACTTGTTCTTCTTGTTTATCAAATACTTTTTCTGCCATGAGTGACCTCCTTAAAATTCTAGACCAGCTGCACGAGCTGCTTCTGCTAACGCTTTAACACGTCCGTGGTATAGATAACCACCGCGGTCAAAGACGACGTTCTTAATGCCTAAAGCTAGTGCTTTTTCAGCAATCTTTTTACCAACTGCTGATGCGGCTTCCATGTTTGCTTTTAAGCCAAGTTCTTGGCTTCTTGCAGCCACGAGTGTAGTTTGCTTTTCATCATCGATAATTTGAACATAAATCGCGGTATTGGAACGAAATACGTTTAATCTTGGACGTAGAGAAGTACCTGAAATGGCCTTTCTGATACGACGATGACGTTTTTGTCTGGACTCATTGGATGAAATTTTCTTAATCATATTGAAGTCCCTCCTTACTTAGCAGTCTTACCAGCTTTGCGATGAACGTATTCATCAACATAGCGGATCCCTTTACCTTTATAAGGTTCAGGTTTTCTGAGCTCTCTGATTTCTGCTGAGAATTGACCGACTTTAGCTTTATCAATACCGGAGATAATTAAGTCAGTATTCTTTGGAACTTCGACGGATAATCCTTGAGGGATGTCCATTTCGACGTTATGCGAGAAACCTAATTGTAAGACTAATTTATTACCTTGAAGTTGAGCACGATACCCAACACCACGGATTTCTAGTTGTTTTTTAAATCCTTCTGTAACACCCTTAACCATATTAGCTAATAGAGCTCTAGTTGTTCCATGGATTTTTCTTGTAAACATTTCATTATTAGGTCTTGAAATCTTAAGATCATGTCCTTCTAATTTAATGTCTAACATTTCATTGAAATGTTCTTGTAATTGTCCCTTTGGTCCTTTAACAGTAACTAAGTTTTTATCGCCGACAGTAACTGTTACGGATGCTGGAACATGAATCACTTTATTACCAATACGACTCATTTTTCATATCCTCCCATTACCATACGTAGGCGATGACTTCGCCACCAACCTGTAAGAGACGTGCTTCACGATCTGTTAAGATCCCTTTGGAAGTTGAAATTAAGGCAATCCCTAAGCCATTTAAGACTCTTGGTAATTTTTCAACGGGTGCATACACTCGTAGCCCTGGTTTCGATATCCGCTTTAATCCTTTGATAACACGTTCATTGGTTGCAGTATATTTTAATGAAACAATAATTTTTGGTTGTTCAGTTTGTGATACCACAAAATCCTTAATGAACCCTTCCTTCTTTAAGACAGCTAATAAATCAGCCTTAAGTCTTGAAGCTGGAACTTCTACCTTAGGATGACGCATTTTGTTCGCATTACGGATACGCGTTAGTAAGTCCGCAATCGGATCAGTCATAACCATTTTTCTCTTCCTCCTTACCAGCTAGCCTTTTTCACGCCAGGTAATTCACCTTTGTGTGCTAACTCTCTAAACGTAATACGAGAAACACCAAATTTTCTCATAAACGCTCTTGGTCTACCATCTAAAGAATCACGGTTGCGAAGACGTGTTGGGGATGCATCTTTAGGTAACTTTTGTAACCCTTGATAATCTCCAGCTTTCTTCATAGCCGCTCTTTTTTCTGCGTAAATTTCAACTAATTGACGTTGCTTTTTATCTTTTTCAATTTTTGATTTCTTTGCCATGGACGCTCTCCTTACTTCTTGAACGGCATACCAAATGCAGTTAGTAAAGCTTTCGCTTCTGCATCGGTTTTAGCCGTTGTGACGATTGTAATATCCATTCCACGAACTTTCGTGACTTTATCAATGTTAATTTCAGGGAAGATGATTTGTTCTTTTACACCTAAAGTGTAATTTCCACGACCATCAAATGCATCAGCAGAGATTCCACGGAAATCGCGGACACGTGGTAATGCAACGCTAACTAGTTTTTCCAAGAAGTAATACATACGTTCGCTGCGTAGGGTTACCTTGGCACCAATTGGCATACCTTCTCTTAACTTAAAGTTAGAAATAGATTTCTTAGCTTTTGTAATCACTGGTTTTTGACCTGTAAATGTTGCAAGTTCTTCAACTGCTGCATCTAAGTTCTTTGAATTTGCAACTGCATCTCCAACACCGATGTTTACAATAATTTTTTCAAGTTTAGGAACCGCCATAACAGAACCATAATTGAATTGTTCCATGAGCTTAGCAACGATCACATCGTTGTAATATGTTTTTAGATTACTCATTCTTTGCTAGCTCCTTCTTTAGAACTTTTAGCTGCTTTTTTAGGTGCTGCTTTCACTTTCTTTTCTTCTGTTTCTGAAGGTTTAGCAGATGCTTTAGCAACCTTAGCAGGTTTGTCTAAAGCCGTACCACTACGTTTTGCATAGCGGACTTTAACACCATTTTCAACACGGTAGCCAACACGTGTTGGTAATCCGGTTTTAGGATCTTGAATTGCAACGTTTGACACATGGATTGGAGCTTCAAATTCGTTAATTCCGCCTTTGTCTTGTGCGGACTTTGGACGTTGATGTTTCTTAACTTTATTGACGCCTTCAACAATGACCTTGTTGTCAGATGCTAATACTTTTAGAACACGACCTGATTTGCGTGTTTTAATTCCTTTTTTATCTGTTGTAAATTGATCGCCACCAGCAATCACTACAACTGTATCACCAGTTTTAATATTCATGATGTCGACCTCCTTACAAGACTTCTGGTGCTAAAGATACAATTTTCATGAAATTCTTTTCACGAAGTTCTCTTGCAACCGGCCCAAAGATACGAGTACCTCTTGGGTTTAAATCATCCTTAATAATGACAGCGGCATTTTCATCAAATTTGATGTATGAACCGTCTGCTCTTTTAAGTCCTTTTACAGTACGTACAATGACAGCGTTAACCACGTCACCTTTTTTGACTTGTCCAGTTGGAGTTGCCTTTTTAACAGTGACTGTGACTACGTCTCCGATATTCGCATAACGGCGACGGGTACCACCATGAACTCTGATGACTAGGACTTCACGTGCGCCGCTATTATCAGCAACGACTAATCTAGTTTCTTGTTGAATCATGATGCCCTCCTATTATGCTACTTCTGCATGTGTAACCACTTCAAGTAAACGGAAACGTTTAGTCTTTGAATATGGTCTTGTTTCAATGATTGATACAGTGTCACCTAATTTTGCAACACTATCTTCATCATGCACATGGAATTTTTTGGTTTCTTTAACACGCTTTGAATATAAAGAGTGTTTCTTGTATGTATCTACGACAACAGTAATGGTTTTTTCCATTTTGGTGGATACAACTTTGCCGGTATAAACTTTTCGAGTATTTTTTCTTTCCATCGTTATTTACCTTCCTACTTGTTGCCTTTCTCGCTCATAATGGTTTTCATTTGAGCAATTGTTTTTCTAATGGTTTTTAATCTAGCTGGATTTTCCAATTGTCCGACCGCGTGTTGGAATCGCAAGTTGAATAGTTCAGCTTTAAGGTCAGCAATTTTCTTATTTAATTCAGTTACTGAAAATTTGCGAATATCAGCTGCTTTCATGCTTGGTCTCCTTTTTTAACAATCTTCGTTTTAATTGGAAGTTTGTGAGATGCTAAGCGAAGTGCTTCTCTTGCAATTTCATCACTAACTCCATTGATTTCAAACATGATTTTTCCTTCTTTGACTACTGCTACCCAGTCTTCTGGAGCACCTTTACCGGATCCCATACGGACTTCAAGTGGCTTCTTAGTTTTTGCTAAGTGAGGGAAGATATTAATCCAAACCTTACCGAGACGTTTCATTTCACGAGTCATCGCGATACGAGCAGCTTCGATTTGGCGAGATGTAATCCATGCACCTTCTTTAGCAACTAAGGCAAAATCACCATTTAAAATTTCATTTCTACCTTTTGCTTTTCCTTCATAACTCACACGATGAGGACGGCGGTATTTTGTTCTTTTAGGCATTAACATAGTCTTTAGTCCTCCTTAGCTTGTTTTGAT
>JAEYXZ010000084.1 GCA_023431045.1 Bacillota bacterium
ATGCAACACCCATTCCATAAGTGATAATGTTATTAAATCCAGCGTTATAAAGATAATAAACCACCGTTAAGCCAGCATTATCTGGTCCCCCACCTGGAGCCATTATTTGGAATCTTGCAAAGTCTTGGAGACCTCCAATGATACTTATAACTAGAATATAGAATGTGACTGGTGAAATAGCTGGTAATGTAATATTGAAAAACTTTCTAAATGTACCAGCACCATCAATTGAAGCAGCTTCGTACATGGTTTTATCAACGTTTGTTAAAGCAGCGCTAAATAAAATGATATTAAATCCAAGTCCACTCCATACAGACATCATAATCATCGCTGGCATGAAACTTCTAGAATCACCTAACCAGTCTGGACCTTCAATATTAATAAGACTTAATAAGTGATTAACAATTCCATACTCACCATCCAAAATCCATCGCCACATAATCGAGACTGCAACCACGCTACAAACATAGGGGATAAAGAAAATAGTTCTAAAGATTGCTTTTCCTCGAATCGTTGGATTCATTAATATTGTTGCTATCAATAAGGACAACGTGAGAGTAATTGGAATAGCTAACATTGCGTAAAGAGTGTTACCGATACTTTGTAAAAAGAGCGGATCATTGATAACGCCGAAATAGTTATCCCATCCCACAAAGGTCATGCCTTCAAACCGATATCCAATCGGATCAAAAAAACTTATGATAATACTTAAAAGTAAAGGAGCTAAGCCAAAGATGGCATAACCCACTAAAGGGATCATTGCAAGTGATAAGCCCCATTTAGACTTGTTGTATTTATATTTTTGTATTTTGACTGGGCTCACACTCGTCATGATAAACTCCTAATTTTGCGTATATGTTACTAAAATCGAATTGGTTGCTGATGTGTATTGATTGAAAAATTGTTCAACGGATAATTGTCCATTTAATACAGCACCGTTTAACGTTGGTGCCCAAACGGTAATCCAAGCACCGTCTGGTAGATATGCCCAATCACCAGGTTTTTGATACATTGCTGCATCAATAAATGCTTGAGCGTTTTTCGGTTTTTGATCAGATTGTAAGAATACCTCTGTCGAAGCTAAATCGATTTGGTTTGGAATATTAAATCCAGTTTCTGCTTGAGCAGCTTGTCCTTCAGGTCCAGCTAAGAATTCCATGAATTTAAATGCTTCAGCTGTTTTACTCGAACGTTTCCAAATTCCAAAGCCCATTGATCCTGAATGTCCTGCAAGGACCCCATTTTCATGCTTTGGTAACGGAGCAACATCCCAATCAAACTTGGCATCTTTACGTATTGTTACTGTTGACCATCGTCCATCCACCATCATAGCAACCTTACCTGTTGTAAAGTAATTTGTTTTACCAACTGTTGAAATTGTGTTTGGTTTTGGTGATGTTTCATGTACGGTTGATAAGTCAACAAAATGTTGGAACGCTTCACGATTGGTTGGTAAACCTTCACCATTAGACGTTGTATCACCTAAAGAAAATCTGTACGTACCATCCTCATATTCCAAAACATCTCCACCAACGCTCCAAACATAGTTAAACCACCATTCGGTGTAATAACCATAATCCGTTGGTGATGATGGATTATGTTTCTTGGTTAATAATTTTGACAAGGTTTCTGTTTCTTCCCAAGTCATTGGAATACGGTTATTGAAAATCATTTCTTCCGCATTATATCCAACGCTTTCTTCTGGCGTAATTGTTGAATCATCAAGATCTTTTGAAATCACTTCTATTCCAACAGCTTTCATTGCATCTACATTATAATAAATGACTGTTGGACCGATATCTTTTGGTAGAGCATATAGTGGTGAATCAGATTCTGAGGTTCTTGTTGTTTTATCGTAACGATATCTCTGTATTGCGGTTGGCCAAATATTCTCAAGATCAATAATTGAACTAGCTTCTACCAAATCAGTAATATCATATAAATAATCTAGTTCTACCCATTTTTTAATCGTTCCATCACCAACATAGAATATGTCTGGTGCACGCGAACCCGATAAGGTTTGTTCCATCGATGACTCATATCCACTCGCTGGTTTTTGAGTATAATTAACATAAATATTATCTTGATTCGTTTCATTATATTCATCAACTAACTGTCTAAATACAGCAACCTCTGACTGGTCACCCCAACCCCAAAAGTTGATCTGTGTTTTTCCTTCAGCTAGCGGATCCTCTTCATCACAAGCGACCATAAGTCCGACAACCGCAGCCATCAGAATGAAGATCCAAAGTTTTTTAAATGCATTCATGATAATTCTCCTTTGTAATTTTACATTAACGTTAATGTTATAATATTTAAACTTGATTTTTCAATCAAATTTAATTAGTTTCGTTTCAAAAATCTTCATTTGAACAAGAAGATTTGGTTGTTTAATCCTGTTCTTTAAATACTCAACAACTTTTTCAACCATTGATTCTTTATCACTATCGATGGTTGGTAGTTTTACAGGTATTTGTAGTCTTTGTCCAATGTTATCATAACCCGTAATCTCAACATTCGAATTTGGATGATGTTTGTCTAGATATGTCATCGCATCATAAGCCATTGAATCATTAAAACAGAAGATTGCCTTAGTCCCTTTTTTAATTAAAGAGTCTAAATGCTTCTTAAAATCGACAGAATAGTGCTCAATAAATATCATATCTTCATCTTCAATTTTGATACCTTTTTCCTTATAATACGCTTTTAAGCCATCACATCTTTTTGTTGAGCATTTGATATCCCTTGGAGCGCCAATATAAGCGACTTTATCATAATGGTGTTGATAGAGATATTTACCCATCAAATAACCGCCTCGGAAATCATCTGTGAATACTGAATCAATGCCTATATCATCGCCTTCACGACCTAAAATTACGATTGGTACTTGATTCTTTTTTGCTAACTGAACAACTTCAGGTGTCGGTCTTAAAAATGAAATAATACCGTCTAGTCTTCTTGAGACCATCAAATTAAAATTATCAGAATCTAATTGGGCGTGGTCACCAGAATTTGTATAGATCATCATCTCATACCCATCTCTTTTTAAAACTTTATGTAGCAAGTCTGTCATGATAACAAAGTATGGGTTTGCGATATTATCAAACATGACACCAATCGTTTTTGTGACCCCACTTCTTAGACTACTTGCAACAATATCTGGAATGTAACCCATCGCTAAAGCAACCCTTCTAACTTCAGCTTTAGTCTCTATTGAGATATCCTCTTTATCCTTAAGAGCTCTCGATACGGTATTGATGGTCAATCCCATATGTTTGGCGATATCTTTCAACAATACCCGTTTTTGCATTTTTGCTCCTTATCTGTAAGCGTTTTACATTATCGTTATTGTAATTATATAATTGTCTGTTAATTTTGTCAATATATTTTCTAACTTTTGTAAAAAAGCATTAAAAAAGAGCAAAATCTTATACTGGCTTTGATAAGATATATTTTGCTCTTCTAATAATTTTTAATAATTACATTTTTCAATTAATTCTTTTTCATTCTTGTATATAACTAACTTTTCCTTACATACTTTAACTTGATCAATAAAATGCCAAGAAGCCTCAATTTCATCCCATCTTGTAAATAGTGTTCTAGATCCTTCAACAATATCAAGAATCAGTTTTTCATATGCCTCAGGGATATTACCTTCAACCGATGCTGGGGTTTGATAGGAAAGATTGACAACATTCAAGTTTTCCTTTAATCCTGGTTCTTTACTGTTGATTGTTAAGTCTACACCATCATCGGGTGAAATTCGAATGGTCAGTTTGTTGCATAGAATTGGTAAATGCCACTTCTCTTGTTCAGAAGTTGGATGGAATAAGATTTCAATATAAGAATGCTTTCTACTTAATTTCTTACCGGTAAAGATTTCAAATGGTACGCCTCTAAATCTAGGTGTATTAACATAGGCTTTAAGATAAACAAATGTTTCAGTTTTAGAATCCTTTGGAATGTTCACCTCACTTAAGTATCCATCATATTGACCAAAGACAACTGAAGGTTTATCAAGTGAGAGTGCTTTTAGTACTTTTACTTTTTCATCTTTGATATAGTCAGATTGATAAGCTCTTGGTGGATCCATTGCAATCAAGGATAGAATTTGTAAAATATGAGATTGAACCATATCCTTTAATGCGCCGGAAGTATCATAGTATCCAGCTCGATTTAAAATTCCTTCTTTTTCTTTAACAAAAATTTTAACGGATTGAATGGATTTGTTATCCCATGTATCATCAAAGATACGATTAGCAAAACGTACTGTCATAATATTTTGAATCATTTCTTTACCAAGATAATGATCAATTCGGTAAATTTGTTTCTCATCAAAATATTGCCATAGCATTTGATTAACTTCAATGGCTGATTCTAAATTATGACCAAAAGGTTTTTCGAAGACTAAAAGTTGATTTAAATTAGCATATTGAATCAATGAAGATTGGCTAATATTTTGTGCAACCATCGGTAAAATCTCAGGCCCAATTGCTAAATGATAGATGTGTTTGGTGTTTTCATTGGAACGTTCTTTAATATATGATTGTAAATCAACATAATCTTTTGAATCAGTGATTTGCATCTGATAATAAACAACAAACTTCTTTAAGACATCAATATTTAGCTTGTCATGAACAAGATTTTGCATCGCGCTTAGGTATGAATCCGTATCATAATCACGACGACCTAAAGCAATAACTAATACGTTATTACTAATCGCTTTACTTTTATATAATTTAGTTAATGCAGGTAAAAGTTTACGTGCGGTTAAGTCGCCCGTAGACCCAAAAATCGATATAATTAAGTCTTTTTTCATTTCTTCTTATACACCGCATGTCCACCGAATTCTCGACGCATTGCTGCAACCACTTTTTCGGTAAACTTTTCTTCGTCTCGAGATTTAAATCTTGCAAATAAACTCTGCGAAATGACTGGTAACGCAACGCCGAAATCAAGCGCTTCTTGAACCATCCATTTACCTTCACCAGAGTCATCTACTCGACCAGTAATATCTGATAATTTTGCATCATTTTTGAATGCATTATGAATGTAACCAATCAGTGCTGATTCGATGATTGAGCCGTTATTCCAAACCATTGATAGTTTTTCATAATCCACTTGAAAAGGTGATTTTTCAATTAATTCAAAGCCTTCACCAATCGCTTGCATCATGCCATATTCAATCCCATTATGAACCATTTTCACAAAGTGTCCAGATCCTGGTGAACCCATGTATCCATATCCATTTTCGATTGCGATATCCTTATAAACTGGTTCTAAATAATCAAAGACTTCTTTGGTTCCACCAATCATTAGACAAGCACCATTTCTAGCGCCATAAGTTCCACCAGATGTACCAACATCGACAAAATCGATATCTATTTCTTTTAGTTTTTCATATCGTCTTAAGCTTTCATGGTAATTCGAATTTCCACCATCAATCACGATATCACGATCAGTTAAATGTGGAATCACTTGATCAATCACATTATCAACGATTTGATTTGGTACGAGTAACCAAACGACTAATCGTTCACCTGCTTTACGCTTAAAAAACGACTCAAGTTCATCAAAGGTTTCAATACCTTCTTGTTTAAGTTTTTCTCGTGCTGAATCATTCAAATCAAAACCAACAACTTCATGTTTATGATCCTTTAAGTTAAGGGCTAAATTAGCACCCATTTTTCCTAGTCCGATGAGATGTATTTTCATGATGGTCTCCTTTGAATATAATGATGTATAAAAATTATATCATTTTTAATATATATTAACATCTCTTTGACGTCACTTATAAACCTTTGAGAACGTCTTAAATCGACATTAAAATGAGGGTTGCAACTAAAAAGTATGTTCCTAAAGCGGTGAAGTCATTGATTGTTGAAATGAGCGGGCCGCTCGCGGCTTTTTCGTCTGCTCCCATTTTTCTTAGAATAAATGGTAGTAATACACC
>JAEYXZ010000085.1 GCA_023431045.1 Bacillota bacterium
TATCCAATTATGGATTTACACTTATAGCTGATTCCTTAAATGGAACTACAAAAGATCTTTATTCTCTAGATACAACCTATAGTATGAATAAACCAGTTGTAAGAATCGGCTATGAATCTCCATCTGGTTTAAAAGACTATTGGACATATACTTCCCAAGAGGTTGGAGGTGTAGGAACTGGGTATGTTTCAGACTACACAGGTAACCTAACTTTTGTAAGAAATGATTATAAACTAGAGAGCGAGTTCATGGGATTAAATTTATCATTCTACTATAACCTTGCTGATCGTGCTACGAATATTGGTTATGGTAATGGTTGGAAGACGAATTTTAACATGAAATTTGTTTATGATTCTACTATACAGAAAAACTATCTATTAAAACCAGATGGTAACAAAGTTTATTTTAATCTTACATCATCTTCAAGTGAAGATGTGTACGAATGGAACTCATATTTGGCAGAAGATGGATCTAGAATGACGGTTGATACAGAATGGGCAAGTGATGCATACACGTATATCACATTGAATACTACAGATCACATGCGTTATGAATTTGATTCTTCTGGTCGTTTGTATCAAATTATGAACACAAAAACCCAGCAATCCATTTACATTTATTATGTATCTGGTGATAGACTTTCTTATGTGACAGATGTCGTCAATAATCGAATTGATTTTACCTACACATCTAACTTACTTTCAAAGACAGAACTAAAACTTAAACAACCGGGTTCCTCAAATTATAATGTTGTTGAAGATAAATCTTATAACTATTCTAGTAATAGACTGACCTCAATAACCCAAAGATATAATTATAGTGGTTCATCTACTCCTAGTTTTACAAATGGTGAAACCCTATACTATTCATTCAATTCATCAACCAATACTCTAACTTATGCATATAATGGAACAAGTCGTCATCGCATCAACTATACATATACAACTAATAGCAATAAAGTAGCAACTATTACTACAACGGATACGACCTCAGGTACTGCATATTTGGATAAACTAACTGTATCATATTCAAATGGGAAAACAACCTATACTAACTATAAAGGTGAATGGGTTAACTATTTGTTTGATGACTATGGGCACACAGTAAATGTATTAGATTCTAAAGGAAATGCAGCATATTATAAGTATTCAACCCTTTTCTCGTATACAAATCCAACAGCCTATCAAAACGGTGGTGAAATAATAGATTCAAGTCCGAACTATAAAACGGTCCATAAATTGATTGAATCATCGGATACGATGAAGCAACATCATAATTTTGTTATGAATCACGGATTTGAAAACATTAATGGGTTATCTCCTTGGACTAAAAATGGTGGTACTGCTGGTACAATCACTCAATCTACAAATGAAAAAAATCTTGGTTCCAACTCACTGTTGATTAGTAACTTAACAGGTACAACTTATGCACAACAATCTGTGCACTTATACGCTGGAACATATACACTCACTGCATGGATTAAGAATAATGGTGTGATAGGCAATTCAAAGTTGGAAGTTGTTACCGGTTATGGAACTGTATATGATCAAGTCACAGCTGTAGGAGAATGGATAAAAGCAACTGTCTATTTTGATATAGAAAACGATGACACAGTTTATATAAGGTTATATAACCTAAAAACAAATACACTCGCTTATTTTGACAATGTTCAACTGATAGAAGGATTTATTGACACAAGATACAATAGTATAACCAACCATTCATTTGAGGATAACTTAACAAACTGGAGTAATTTTGGAGCAAGTGTGGTATCAAATAATGAAACCGGTACGTTGCATGATATTTTAGGTTTTAAATCGCTACAAATCATAGGAGAAGGTAATACAGTTAAAAAGGTGAGACAAAGTATTTTAAACTTTGTAACGGAAGGTGAAACCTATATTGTAGGTGGATGGGCTAAAGCAGATGCCGCACCTCATAGTATATTGAGTGGTCATACATCAAATAGATATTTTGACATTGAAGTCAATATTGAAGTAGAAGACTATGATGAAAATCCAACGACGGGAGAAATCATTACTTATTACTTACCATTTAATACATCTGTTGAAGAATGGCAATATCAAATGACCACTTTCACTGTACCTTACAATACTATGAATGTTTCTATAGATATTAGATATTATGGTGAAGGTAAAGCTCTCTTCGATAACGTTCAGCTTTATCATGACAAAATATCAACTGAATATCATTATGATGCAGATAATGGCAATTTAATTTCTAAGTTTAACTCTAAAGGGATTACAACGGAATATAACTATGATAATAATTATAATGTTATAGAAATCACAAAAGGTAATACAACAATTGAGATAGATAGAAACTACAATTTCCTAGTCACTGAGTTTTCATCAAACAATGTTAAAACTTCATTTGTTTATAACAGTGCTACCAAACAAATCACTGAAACGATTATGGGGGATCAAACCGCAGGTGGGGAATGGTTTAAAACATCAACCACGTATTCAACCGATAACCAATATATTACAGGTACGACTGACGAATTTGGTAAGACAACGTCTTCAACCATCAATTCATTAAGTGGACTTGTAACACTTATTACGGATGCAAATGCAGATACTAAAGCATTTGGTTACAATAATCTGGGCAATCTAGTCACTCAAACGGAAACTGATACAGCAAATGGTTATACTATCATCAAGAACTTCACATATGATTCAAACAGACGCATCAGTAGTGTTTCCATTGATGGTATTACATATGACTTTACCTATGATAATTATGACAGAGTAACAAACATCAAGATTGCTGGTATTGATTATGTGACACTATCTTACTTAACTGAGTTAGGAACAGATGGGTTAACTTATCAGACCAGTAAGGTCGGAACACAAATCTATTCAACTGGAGATTTATATGCATTTACTTATACTAATGAAAACCAAGTAAAAACAATCAAGTTAAATGGCAACACCATTGCAGAATACACCTATGATCAGTCTGGCAGATTAACTATATATAAAGATATCACCAACAGTATGATTTATTTCTATTCATATGATTTATCGGGACGAATTAAACAAGTGACTGATCAAAACGGAAATGTCATCAATTATACATATGATTCTGAAGGTCATATTAACAATTATTCCTATGATATTTATGGTGAAGATAGAATGGTTTATTACTATTACGATGAGTTTTCAGGGGATTATGATTACACGTATTACAATACTGGCGATGATGCAATCTATAAAAATTATAATGTAGTTCCAGATGACTCACTTAAACGTCTTAATGATATCGAACTTGTTATAGGTTCATCTTTAGTGTTTGCCGAGTACTACACCTATAGAACACCGGAAACGGGTAGAGGTAACGCATCTTTAACTGTTGGAACCATTACCTATAAACAAAACGGATTAACTTATGCAATGCATTCATTTACTTATGATAATGTAGGCAATATCACTCAAATATCTGTAACAGGTCAAACATCAGAAAATTATCAATATAAATATGATGGGTTTAATAGGCTAGTTAGAGAAAACATATTTGTTTCAGGTTATTCAAAAACAATCCTATATGAATATGATAACTATTATCATGAAACAACCGATACAGCAACAGATGATAATCGTGGTAATATAACTTCTATTAAAACCTATACTTATAGCACATCAAGTAGTAATCCAAGTGGCACACCATTAACTGAAACTAGAATCACTTATAAAACAAATGGTTGGAAAGACCAAATTGATTATATCGAGTATTACATAAATGGTACACTAAGTAGAACTGATGATTACGCATATGATTCCATTGGTAATGTTACTGCCATAGATTCAACTGTAGATGAATCATTTGAATGGGACGGAAGAAGACTTTCCTCATACACTATTGGAAGTACAACATATAACTATACATATAATGACCAAGGAGTCAGAGTTAGTAAAACAGTTGATGGGATTTCAACTGAGTATTTTGTAGACGGCTACAAAGTATTAGCTGAAAAAAAAAGGCAATAATGCTATATACTATACATATGATGCAGATGGGTCATTACTATCAATGAATTATCAAGATAATGAATACTTCTATATAAAAAATATGCAAGGTGACATTATCAAAATGATAGACGCAGATGGTAATACCGTTGCAGAGTATCGCTATGATGGATGGGGTAATGTTATTTATCAATTTGGCTCTATGGCTGATATCAACCCTTATCGATATAGAGGATACAGATTTGATTTAGACTCTGGATTATATTATCTAAACAGTAGATATTATGATTCATCAATAGGCAGATTTATTAGTGCTGATTCAATCAATTACTTAAGTAGCAAAAGTAACACTGGGTTGAATTTATATGCATATTGTGGGAACAACCCGATAATGAATATTGATCCTTCGGGTAAATGGTTTTTTGGTACACTGATTGGATTGATATCGGGTGCGATAGTTGGAGCAGTAGTTGCTGCTATAAATGGAGATGATATACTTACTGGTATGGCAATCGGAGCAGTTACAGGCGCATTAACCGGACTGGCGATAGACACATTGGGCGGATCTGCACTTGCAATGACTGCTTTTACTATAGGTTTTGGAGGGAGTATTGCTTCACAAACACTTATGGAAAATAAGGATTTGATGGATGTGAATCTAATAGAAGCAGTAGGATCTGGTTTTTTAAATATGGGATTTAGTGCATTAGGGAAATTTGCAGGAAACAGTATTAATGATTTTTCAATGGGTGAAAAGATATTTGCTACTATACTATATGAATTCAATTTTGCTGGATTGGGGCTTGTTACAGACATTAGTAATAGTGCACTTACAGAAAACTTAGTGGTTACACCTAGAAATATCATCGATGCCATTTCTAGTATTTTTAATTTCACTGAGCATCAATCAAATGAATTGGTAGGAATAGACTAAAATGAGATTAATAATTTATCCTTACAAAGAAACAAGGATACTAATACGAATAGTTTGTACTTATATCTTAATTACGATTTTTTCGTTCATTTTTTCAATAATGTATAAACAATTTTTAATAATATTTTTTCAAGTATTAATTCTGGTCTTCTTATTATTTGTACTTCATAAAGTTTATACTAAGTGGATCATTTTTGATGATACAATTGTAGTTCGAGATTTATTTAAAATCGTTAATAAAATTAAGATAAATAACATATATAAAGTGATAAAAATAACGTTAAAAACGAGCAATTATAACAGTAAAGAGTTTTATATGATTAATCTAGATACTAAATTAAGTGAGTTTAGCACTGCATATTTAAACAGATCAAAATATTTCTACATTCCAGCAGTAGAAAGCGTTACAGAGTTTTTAAGAACAAATTCTGTTATTTAGTTACAAGTGTCTTTATATATCTCTTGCATTGATAAAAGTACATTTAGCAATCAAACAATAAAAAACCTTAGAACAATTGTATTCTATTCACATACAGCTAGATTTCGTTACTTTATCATATTGATTTGATAGTTGAGTATAAATTTGAAACAGAGATTAAATGTCTTGTCAATATATCCTTAAAGTTAAGTGATGAAAAGTGTTATTATGTGCTACATTTCAGCTAATATCAAGTTGGGATTTTTCAAGGAAATCTATTTAAATCGAATAGTCTCACAAAAAGACTTAACAATGATCAAAGTGACTATACCATCTCGAAAAAGATATGATAAAATTGGATGGTATGAAGGAGGAGAAGAAGCCTAATGACTGGACAGCTTACCATCAAAGAAGAAAAAAGAAGATCATATATCCTGAATGGTAACTTATGGAAAACAGTACTTGTTTTAACACTACCCTTAGCAATATATCAACTCTTTAATTTCCTTTATGGTTTTATTGATATGTTGTTGGTTGCTGATTTAGGGTCATCATTCATTAATTCAGTTGTCTTTATTGATGAAATTAAATCTGCAACAAGTGCTTTCGGTGGTGCAATTGCAGCTGCAGGAACGGTCATGGTTGCAAGACATTATGGAGCCAATGAATTAAAAGAAGCACGAAAAAATGCTGGAAATTCAGTCTTACTTGGATTATCGGTATCAACTCTTGTAATCTTTGGAATGGTTATTTTTGGAACACCTATTTTAGAGTTCTTTGGTGCAACGCCTGATATGGTAGAAAATGGTCTTCCATATTATAATGTGCAGATGATTACAACGGGTTTAATCGCATTTAATTCAGTCTTCATAGGGCTTGAAAAGGCTAAAGGAAATACGAAAACTGTTTTATGGTTAAACATGATTGTTATGATTGTAAAACTGATTCTATCGGTTTTATGGATCAAAGTTTTTGGTGGAGATTTATTCCACTTAGCTCTTGCTAGCTTAATTGCTCAAGGGCTCTTAACAGTTATTGGTCTACTCATCATGATTCATCCTAAAAATTCGATAAGAATTTCATGGAAAGACTTAAAACCTGATTGGAAGTTAATGTATTCAATATTGGTTTTAGCGATTCCTGTATTCATTGGTAAATTCTTATTTAATATGGGTAAAGTTGTTATTAATGGCATCGCGCTTCTATATCATCCGTTTGCAGTTGGAGCACTAGGTATTTCTTACAAAGTTCATAACGCATTCTCCCAAACAGCAAACTCCTTTGAAGAATCAGAAATGTCAATTATTTCTCAGAATATTGGCAATAAACGACTCGATCGTGCATTAAAAACTTATGGTATTGCCCTTGTTTATGCATCATCAATCGCCATTTTTGGTATGATTGTTGCTTACTTTTGGCAGGATTTTGTGATTAACTTATTCATCCAAGATGGCATTGATTATGTTGATAAGTTCAACTTAACGAGGGAAATCTATGCATTTGAACAGTTTTCTGCAATTACTGGTGCAGTTATTGCTGCAACATCAGGTATGTTTATCGCCTTTAAGAAAACCAAAGTTGTGTTCTGGATCAATATTTTAAGAGTTATTGTTTTAAGACTTCCTGTTATTTGGTTCCTATATTATTTTGTCGACCCAACAGCAACCTGGCACGTTGGATTTGTGATGTTGTTTTCAAACACCATTACGATGATTCTCTCTCTTGTATTTGCCATCGTTTTTGTCCACAATTTAAAGAACTATGGGTATGACAGATTACAATTAATTCAGGCAGAAGAATTAATCAATAAAACGTCATAACGTGATTACAAAGTCATCATAAAAACATCTAAAAAAGAGAAATGTCAACAGCTTAAAAAAAAGATATGAAAGCGTTGACATTTTTTTTTGAATATGATAAAATTGTATCGAATAATATACAGCGTTTATAATAATAGACGATTTGTAAAAGTCAGGTCAGTTTTATTTATTAAATAAAGCTAAAAGTTGGTCTAATTCTGATTGTGATAATACACGAGAAAGTTCATGCTTCACAGCTGGATATTCCGCAAAATCAAAGTTAGATTTATCCCACGTTTCATAACGAGTTTGATTGATTGATGAGTCAATCTGACAATTGATAAAGTAACTCTTTCCAAACTCTCGCCACGGTCTTGCAAGAATGGTCTTGAACTTCGGGTCCAAACTAACAATTTGACACTCATTAAAGACGAATCCAAGATGACCTTCATATGTCGATGGTGCAGCTAGATATCCTGAACCATTAAAGATAAGTTGGCAGTGATTAAAAAGTGCAGTACCGCTACCAAAGATGAAGTCGATATTACCTTCGATGATTGAATCATTAAGATGAACATCAATCATTTCAGGTTGTCGTTCATTAAGTGGAAGAATGTGTGCATAACGTTTTGTTAAATCAACGGGTAATGGACCAATAAATAATGTATCTTGATAACCGTGAAGTAGACAATGCTCTATGACAGTTTGATCACCATAGATTGATAGTGCAATCGCTTGACCAATCGTTGGACCAAAACCGGAATCGTTGATAATACTTAAATTCTTAAGTTTACAATTCTTACCAGTTATGGTTAATGTCGCAGTTCTAAAGGTGTTGTATAACAACCCATCATCATGCATTTTGTAACTATAATCATTAAAAGTAAGTTGAGTCTTAACTTGATCTTCACCAATGAGCGTGACATTGTCGTTTGATAGTTTCAACTTCTCACGATAAACACCGTTTACTATATAAACAGTATGAGCTTCATTTGGATTAAGTGAATCAAATAATGTTTGGATACTCATGGATGGATTGACGTAATGACTTGACATATTGACCTCTAAGATTTGAATCGTAACTTTATTATAGATGGAGAATGCGAATTTGACAATAAAAAGATTTATGTGGATGGACATCTTAGTGCTTACGATCCTTGCCATCATCGTTGATGTGGTTGCTTACCTTATTACTGGATGGGTTGCACAAGAGACTTTAGAAGAAGGATTAATGGAATCTGTCTTCATCGCACCAGGATTATGCTTTGTCTTCCTACTTTATTGCCGATGGGGAAAATTTGGAATTGTACCAAATCTCGTAGTCATAATTACTCAACTTATTTTATACAATCAACAAATATTTAGTCATTATAGTTATGTCTTCATCGTCATCTTTGGTTATCTCAGTTTTATCTTAAGTCTTCTTGTATTTTATTTCATTATTAAGAAGCACTTCGAAAACTGGTTAACACTATCAACAAGTTTTATCGCGATTTATGCAGTGATGATCACTGTTGAGTGGTTTGTAAGTTTCATCTTAGGTGGTAGCTTAACTTGGGATGCTAACTCATTAAGACACATCATCAACGTTGTTATATCCACCATCATTATTATTGTTATGGCAGCACAGAAAAAAATGTTTACAGATATGAAATCACATTTAATCAAATTACACGAAAAAGAGGATTTTTCATGAATCAAGCACAAAGAGAAGTTATCAATTATACCGAACTCGAAGAACTTCGTGGAGAACAGATTGCCTTAGAACTCGAGCGAACAAAACTCCAAAGAATTTGGGTCGCCCTTAAAAAACAATGGCCAATTTTTGTCATGTTAATTCCTGTTTTAGTGTTTTTCTTATTATTCCGTTATCGTCCAATCTTGGAATTGACGGTTGCATTTAAACGTAATGAACCAGTCATAACCGATACTTTCCAAGAAAGTTGGTATGGCTTTCATGCTCTGAAAATGATCATGTTTGGTAATGGGAATCCAACCATTTCAACCGAATTCTGGCGTGCGTTTAGAAATACGTTCACCTTAAGTATGTATGGACTCCTATTTGGATTCCCAATGCCAATCATTTTAGCTTTACTATTCTCGGAAATTAAATCCGATGGGTATCGTAGCATTACTCAAATTATTACTTACTTACCTAAATTCATCTCAACGGTTGTTATTACCTCAATCTTATTCTTAATGCTTAAGCCAGGTGAAACTTCCAATGGTCAAATCATCACA
Source organism: Bacillota bacterium (assembly GCA_023431045.1). Taxonomy (GTDB): domain Bacteria; phylum Bacillota_I; class Bacilli_A; order Acholeplasmatales; family Acholeplasmataceae; genus Acholeplasma. The sequence goes on from JAEYXZ010000085.1 coordinate 9,382, forward strand.
CATCCAGGGATATTAACACAGCTGATGCAGATGATGGGACTAGAAATGGTTAAAGAGGGGTATCAATCGATGCCTCAGTACTTCAGAAGTATATATATTATTAGTGATATATGGGAAGGTGCTGGATATGGATCGATTGTGTATTTTGCAGCAATCATGGCTATCTCACCAACCAATTATGAAGCAGCCAAAATTGACGGTGCAAATAAACTCGCACAGATTAGATATGTTACACTACCTGGAATGGCACCAACATTAACAATTATGTTGATACTTCGAATCGGTGCAATTCTGACGGTGGGTTACGAAAAAATTTATCTTTTGACACTTGACCAAGGAAATAATGTTCTAGAAGATGCGGAAGTTCTATCAACATTCGTCATCCGAATGACAGCAAGTTTTGGTGGTGGACAAACCAATGTCGATAGTGCCTTACAAGAAGCAGTTGCAACATCAGCGGATTTATTCAATTCGTTTATTGCGATGTTCCTTGTTTTAGGTGCAAACTTCATCAGTCGTCGCGTGTCTGATACATCATTGTTCTAAGGGAGAAGACTATGAAGAGACTAGATATTTCAGAAATCATATTCAAAGTAATTGCATATACCTTAGTGACATTGATCGCGATATCGACTTTATATCCTTTAATTTATAGTATTTCCGCTGCATTAAGTGGAAAAGTAGCGATGGATAGTGGACAAGTCGTGTTATTCCCGGTTGACTTCAGCTGGAATGCGATTGCAGCATTCTTCTCTGATCCAGTGTTCTCAGCAGATTTATGGATCTCATATACGAATACATTGTTCTATACATTCTATGGAACTGCATTCTCAATGTTTGTGTCGATCTTTGCAGCCTATGCACTTAGTAAAAGCAATTTATTATTCAAACGTCAAATTTCATTCTTTATTGTCTTTACAATGTGGTTCTCAGCCGGATTACTCCCAATGTATTTCAATTACCGTGAACTATTCGTAGATAATCGTTGGGGAATCATCTATGGATTTGGGGTCCAAGCATTCAATATTATCTTATTAAGAAACTACTTTACTTCAATATCAAAAGAAATTGAAGAAGCAGCCATTGTTGATGGGGCAAATGAATTCCAATTATTATCAAGTATTTATCTTCCCATGTCAAAAAGTGCTTTAGCAACCGTCACGCTATTCTATGCTTTATCGCGTTGGAACGGTTACTTCTGGAATATGCGACTCGTGGATGATGATTTAGAACATCCACTACAAGTCGTATTACAGCGGATCGTAGCAACCGCAGGAGATTCAGAGTATCAAGTTGATTATAATTTCTCTCTGCGCTCACTTGCTTACGCTGCCATTGTGTTGTCTGTCATTCCAATCATCATTGTCTATCCTTACTTGCAAAAATACTTTGCTCGTGGAGTCAATGTTGGTGGGGTAAAAGAGTAATAAAAATAGAAAAAAGGAGATATAAGTAATGAAAAAAATACTTTCATTATTCATCGTACTACTGGGTGCACTTGCACTAGTAGCATGTGTTCCCGGACCAGGACCTAATCCAGATCCAGAAAAGGAAATGTTTGTTGTAACATTTGATTCTCATGGTGGTTCACCTGTCCAAAGTATTCAGGTTGAAGACGGTTCTAAAGCAACCGCACCTGCGAATCCAATTAAGGCAGATTCTGTGTTTGCAGGTTGGTTTAAAGAAGCAACCTATGTCAATCCATGGAATTTTGCAGTTGATACTGTAACAGAAGATATCACACTCCATGCTAAATGGGATGCTGCTCCTGTTGAAGAGTATGATCCAAATGATGGTGAAGAGTATGATGTTAACGTTGCAATTAACTACTCAACATCTGGTCAACTATATTCAATTAGTTACCAATTAAATTCACCTTATGAATCATCACTTAATAACCAAACTTATACTAAAGGGGATTTACTACCAGTTTGGGAAAAGATTCAAGATCTTGCTAATGTTAGTTTCAATGACTTAGCTGTTCCATCAGACGCTAACACTGATGCTCAATATACTAGATTACTTGCAAGTGGATTTGCTGGTGTTGATCTAGTTAATGGTACTGGTGCTAATATGGGTCCAGATGGTGTTGCTGGTTCATTTATTAACCTTTGGGATTACATTGAAGATATGCCAAATCTAAAAGCATTCTTACTTGCTAACCCATCTGTAGCACAATCTATTCGTCAAGGTGATGGTGGTATTTACTTCACACCTTACTTCGATGGCGTTAACGAACTTGAACATATGTTCTTAGCACGTATTGACTGGATTAAAGACGTTTTAGATGCTGCAAATACTGATGCATTTGATACGACTCCAATCACTTTAGGTGATGCATACGAAAAAGAAACTCCAAATGCTGCAACTTATTCAGTCGTTGTTGCAAATCCAGATAAGACAACTCGTACAGTTAATAAGAGTAGAACTCAAAATATCGTTGACATTATCCGTGCACTTGATACAGATAATGGAACAGCTGGTATTCAAACAACTGGTAAAGCTGTTGCTGACGCATTCCGTTCATACATCTCATCCACTTATGGTTCAGGCCATGGTTACGCTAAACTATCGGACATTTTTGCTGGTAGTGATGCTTCCTATGATTCCGATGAAATGGTTGGTTTAATGTATGTTATTAAAGCAAATCCAAATTATATCTTAAGACAAACTGCTGGTGCGGTTACATCAATCGAACTTTACTTCCCACGTGAAAAGAGTGGTGCTCGTGTTCGTCAAATGTTCCGTGGTCTAGAATTCTGGGGTCTACGTGGTGTTTCATCTCGTAACCAATGGTCATACATCGATGAAGATGGCGAAATGTATGATGTTCGTGGTGGTAAAGATGCCCCTGAATTTATCGATGCAGTTAACCAATTATCACACTTGGTTTCTGATGGTTTGATTCCTAACGTTCCTGGTTTCTCAACCACTAACCTTCGTCAAGAATTACTAACTGGTGCAACTGGACGTTTCGGATTCTTAACTTATGACTATAATGCATCATCAACGACAACTGGTCTAAACTACGCTCCAAATGGTGGACGTGGTAAAGATGCTGACTTTGAATTCCAAGCAATCTTACCACCAGTCAACAACTGGTTAGGTAAAGATACTGAAACAACTAATGATGACTAATGGTTCCATTTCTCAGAATCAAACCGTTCAGTTAAGAATGAAGCTTGGGGTATCCCTGCTCACGTTGCATCAGATCCTGATAAATTACGTCGTATCTTATACATCGTTGATGAAATGTATAACTACAGCGAAGAAGAATCAATTGGTAACGTTCATTTATACGGTCCAGTTGAATGGAGATCAGGTGAAGTTCTAGATTATGCTGGTAGTGAAGTCTATCAATTACACACAACAAACGTATTAGGACCTACTGGTGAAATTGCAACTAAAGCTGCTGGTAACCACATTAACTACTTAAGATTCTATCTTGGAGCAACCATGCCAATTGGACATATTCGTTCATTAGGTCTTGAATTCCAAACATTAAGTGGTGATGGTATTGCCGGTATCGAAAGAATTAATACCGCAGTTGCTGCTGGAACATTCAGAATTGCTGGATTATATCAATCTGAAAATCCATGGTATCGTTTAGTTCCAACCTTCTTACCATTTACAGCTGCTGATAATGCTGCTATCGCTGTAACGACATTTAGAACACATACTGGAGATAACAATCTACAAGCATTAATGGCTAATGGATTCTCTGGTCAAAATAACGTTATTTCTGCTGCTGCTTATCTACAACTCTTAGAAGATGAATTCTACGAAGAAGAACTAGGTTATCAAGATATTATCCAATCTGCATATCGACGTACACTTGGTGACTAAAAGTTTTATATAAAGTTTTATAAATAAAGATCTATCGGCAGGGATACTATCTCCCTGCCGATGGATAATATTAATTAGGAAGAGACTATGACACAATCTAATCAAAACAATCAAATAACCAACCCTTTTAAAAAATTCTTATCTAACAACTGGAAACTACTTTGTTTTATGTTGGTGGTATTGTTTTCTATTCTGGTTACTGTAAATGCTTTTGGTTTCTCAACGACATGGGCTTATGCGGATGTCTTAACACCAGAACCAATCAAAGATCTAGTCAAATATACACAAGCAGTCAATGACATTTTAGTGCTCTTTTCACTATGGATTATGTTATTAGTTGTTATCAATATTGGTTTAGGATCTCATAATAGAAAACGATATTACTGGACAAATTATTTGTTCTTATCACTTTTGATTGTTAGTGTCATCACATTAGGAATCTACATGATGTATCAAGCAAGTGCATTAAGACCTTGGTTTGAATACCTATTTGCAAACTATGATACTGAATGGAGAATCCGTTTATTTAGAAGTATTCATCGTATTGATCCACCTGAACTAGGGTACACATACATTTATCAAAGTTTAGCTGACACGAGTATTTACGGTATTTTATCGATTGTTTCAGGAGTCTTAACAGGAATTATCGTGCTCGTTTCAGGACTCGAACATCCTCAATTAGTTGCTCGTGAAAAGTATATTGAGAAACGACTTGAAATGATTGAAAAAGGTGAAATTCTCGTTAAAGATAAAGTTGTTAATATCGTGCCAAGTGTCGACTTTGAAATCAATGTTGAAAAGATTGATGAAAGTACCCAACAAGAAAAACATGAAATTCGTAAAGTTGAGCAGATGCGTTATCAAAACAATGGTTTAGGCTATCTTTTCATGATGGTCAGTTTGATTGCCTTCATCATCGCATTATTCTCATCAATTACCTTTAATAGTTATCTCTATCAAGAAACTAATGATTATCCAAAAGTATTAACCGATGCTAATTTAGCGCTTGATATTGCTATTTCAATTATTGTCTTATTGGTTGGATTCTTATCCGCTGAAAAGATTAAATATTACTCAAAACAATATCCATATGTGATTTTTGTTCTAGCGGTTATTAATGTTATTAGAATCTTTACGATTCCAATGTCATCCTTGAATAGTGGTAACATTACAATCGAGTATTTCCTAACGGCCATTTTATTACCACAATTGATTTCTATTGGATTAATGATCGCTGCAGGAGTTATCTCACTCATTAAGAGCACCAAACTTCATGACTATCTAAAGACTGTAGGTGACAAATAATGGCTACAATGAAGCTTAAAGACATTAATAAGATTTATCCTTCAGGTGTTCATGCAGTTTATGATTTTAATCTAGATATTAAAGATGGAGAATTTATCGTCTTTGTCGGCCCATCTGGATGTGGAAAATCAACCACACTCAGAATGATTGCGGGATTAGAAGAAATTACCTCTGGAACATTAACACTTGATGATAAAGTCATCAATGATCTTGCACCAAAAGATCGCGATATCGCGATGGTTTTCCAAAACTATGCGCTTTATTCTCATATGACGGTTTATCATAATATGGCATTTTCACTTGTCTTAAGACATGAAAAAGCTGATTTAATTCATGAAAGAGTCATGTGGGCAACGGATATTTTAGGGTTAACGCCCTACTTAAATCGTCGTCCACAACAATTATCTGGTGGACAACGCCAAAGAGTCGCAGTCGGCCGTGCAA
>JAEYXZ010000119.1 GCA_023431045.1 Bacillota bacterium
ATAATACAAAGATCAGTGTGATAATAAGTGCTGCAAAACCTAATGTAACGAGTTGATGGATCGGTAACTGAACACCTAAGAATTCAACTGTATTAGGATCAAATTTGAAGCTTTGTCTTGTCACAGTCCCACCAAAGATAAGTGGAATCAATCCAGTAATAACAATCACTAACCCCATGGTGATAATCTGTTTAGTTGCAGCATTCGTGAACTTCGCTTTTCTAAAGATAATTGCGTCAATTAAAAAACCTGCAACGAAAGAAACTAAAATACCACCTAACATCGGTAAGACAAGTTGAAGTGGTGAGGTTATTTCGACACTTGGCATCCCAGTAATATCAACGACCCCTTTCGGATCAATTAAATAGCTCGTGGTAAATGCACCAAGGATACCTAACATCCCTTGTGCAAAGTTTGTTGTGGAACTGGTTTTAAAAATCAGTACTATACCAAATGTGGCAAGTGATAGAAAACTAAATGAGATCAATGCACTAGACAATATGGTGATAATGGTTGATGGCATAAGTTGTCCTTTCTTGTTAGCGTTTTCATTATAATTTCATTACATGAAGTTTCCTTCATGTTATGTTGTTTGTTGTTGTTTTGTATGTTGGTTCATCATCTAATAATATTATATCATACAAAATATGAATATTTATTCACTACTATCGTATCATGTTTATATTTGAGTGTCAATAACTAATGATTCTTAGTAAATAAATCAATATTTAACACCTTAATATGAATATATAATCACTTTTGCTTGTAAAATTTCACATTTTCATATAAACTAGGTAAAGAACTTAGACTACAGAGGAAAAGCATATGAATAATCCATCCATCCGGTTACCTAAAACGAAAACCGGATATAAATCGTTTAATAAAATCATCGAAGTTTCAAAACAATTATTCGTTCATAAAGGATACAGTTCAACATCGATTAATGAAATTATCGCTGAAAGTGGTGTTGCAACTGGTACTTTCTACATCTACTTTGATGATAAAAGAGCGGTTTATGATTATTTGTTAAAAGATTATAGTCATCAAATTCGTCGAAGCATCAATGATGCGATAAGTAAAATTGACTCACGTTATGAAAAAGAGCGTGTAGGACTAAAGACTTTTATTCAGTTTGCTGTAAAAGATCGCTTATCCTATCGCATCATCTGGGAATCACTCTTTGTTGATCCCGCACTCTTTAAAGAATACTATATGCACTTCTCACTTTCCTATATTCATCAACTTGAACACTCTGTATCAAATGGTGAAATTGATGAGAAGATTAATTTAGAAACACTATCCTATGTTTTAATGGGTATCGCTAACTTCGTTGGACTTCAAGTTATCTTTAACGACATTAAGAGTGAAAAAGAAATTGACAAGATCACTGATCAAGTCATGTATATTCTTAAAAACGGAATGTTTAAAAAATAAAAAAGCCAAACGGCTTTTTATTTTATATTAGATATGCGTAGATTGCGATAAATTGTAGAATTGTTCCAGCGGCAACCCATAAGTGCCAGATGAAATGGAAATACTTCTTATTAGAGAGACTATAGAAGATCACTCCAATTGAATAGCTTAATCCACCTGCAAGAATTAACCAGAAGGCAGGTTCTGAAAACTTCCATAAATCAATCACGAATAATAACGCACTCCATCCAAGAATCAAGAAGATCGCGATATGTAGTGCTTGGAAACGGTAAACCCAAATCGATTTAAAGACAATTCCTGTGATAATCATTAACCATTGAATAATAAATAACGTTAACCCCATATCAAGCATTCCAGGAATTCCTAAAAAAGGTGTGACACGAAGGCTTTCTAGAAGTAATAATGCCGGTGCAAACGTTCCACCAATTAACATATAGATTCCTAGATGATCAAATCGTTTGAATAAACCTCTACTTTTAGTAAATGATAATGCATGATATAAAGTACTCATTAAATATAGAAAGATAATTGATATACCAAAGACAATTGCTGAAATTAAACTCCAAGAATTATATGCCTTTAGAATAAGTGCCACTAAAGCATAAATTCCAAAGACGACCATCACACCATGTGAAGTTGAGTTAGCGATTTGTTCGCCAACCGTTTGAACCCGTTTTTCTTTTCTTTCTCTCACTTCTCATCCTCCTTAAACTGATCCAAATAATGTTTACCTTTAAAAGTTTCTGGTTCACTTAATTCTAAATTCGGATATCCAAGTTGTCTTAAGACTTCAAAGACAACAATCGCTACTGAATTACTCAAATTAAGTGATCTGATATGATCATTGGTTGGAATTCTAAAAGTATCCTCGCTATGTTTTGCAAGTAGTTTACGATCAATCCCATAAGACTCTGAACCAAAGACCAAATAAATATCTTCTTTTATCATACTATAATTTGTTTCACTATGGGTATTTTTGCCATAGCGAGTTAAAAAATAGTATTTCCCTGGGTGATTATTCGTAAATTCTTCCCAATTCTCATGAATTTCAAAATTAAGGGCATCATAATAATCAACAGCACTTCGTCTTAGTTTTGTATCATCAATTTTAAACCCCAATGGTTTAATGAGATGAAGTTTAACACCAGTTCCAACACAGGTTCGCATAATATTACCCGTATTTTGTGGAATCTCTGGTTGACACAAAACAACATGGATCATGCAGGTACTCCTTCGGTATCATCTTCAAGTTTGACTTGAATATTGAGTTTAATATGAGATTTTAAGTAATGACCATAGAATAATGCAAGAATATTTGAAATATTCATTGCTGTCCAAATCACTGAGTGTCCCATTTGAGGGAAGATCCACCATAAGAGTAAAACGAGTGGGATTCTTAATACCCAAAGTCTAAAACTTTGAGCTTGAAGACTGAGTTTTGATTGACCAGAACCATTAAAAATAGCAATATAGTTTTGGAAGATTGCCATAAATGGTTGAGTTAGTAATAACCAGAAAGTATATTCTGCTGAAGTTCTAATTAATTCTTGATCATTTGCTCCAATTAATAGAGTGACAAATGGTACTCTAAATGGAATTGCAATCCCAATCGCAACAATCGTTAAGATTAGGGATAGCGCACCAGCTTCCCGATAGGCTCGCATCGCGCGTTCTGGTTCTTGATGTCCAATATTGGTACCAATATAGACCGCAGCAATCGTTGTGATTGCATAAATTGGATTCATGAGTAAATTGGATAGTTTATTACCAGTTGCAAATGCTGTCGAAATCTGTTCTCCAAAATTCATTAAGACAAACGCTTGAATGAGTAGGAATCCAAAGAATGTGATCGCATGAGATACGGTTGCAGGATATGCGAAAGGAACAATCTCTTTGATTGTTTTACGATCTGGTACTAATCCCTTTAAAGTTAAGGTAATATACTTTTTTCTAAATAATAAGTCAGCAATCATTAATGGTACAAAGGCAAAATTCCCAATCACAGTTGCAAGTCCTGCACCATAGGGTCCCATCTTTAATATGTCAATAAAATACCAAGTTAATAATGTATTTAGTGCGATACCAGCAATATTTAATATGACAGGAACAATAGTAGACCCCTGCGATTGTCTAATCGCTTGATAAATCATAAAGAAGACAACTGCAACTTGTTCAATAGCACGGACATTAAAGTATTCAACACCATAAGTGTAAGTTTGACCCTTTGCTCCAAGCCAATCAACAATAAACCATGAAGTTCCAAATACTGCAAGCATTAAAACGAGTCCAACCGCAACTGATAATACGATAAACTGACTTGCATAAGTTTTTGCACGATCCAGTCGGTTTGCACCTAAAAATTGTGAAGTTACCGCGATTGCGGCAATAGCAAGCCCAACACCAACAGCAAGTAACATATTATTAAATGCTTCATGGAGCGATAATGCTGCGATCGCGCTTTTAATATTATCTGCTGTATCATCCATTCTAGCAATAAAGAAGATATCAACCATCCCGTTTAAAGACTTGATTAAATTATTAACAAGTATTGGAATGCTTAATAAAAACATCGATAACCAGATGTTTTTACTATGAAGCATTTTAGATGTATTTTTTGACTGTTGTAAGGCCACTTTTAACCCCACACTTTCTAATTAGTGATGACGGAATTTTGTAATCAGTTCTTGTCTTTGATCCCACAGTTTCTTTGATAAATCTACATAGTATTGATGTGGATTTTCAAGACGAATGACTTCTTTCCATAACGTATTAAATTCATTTTCTTTACGGTTTCTGATTTCCTTTAAGGTTGGTAATTGATATACTAATTGCCCATTCTTAAAGATTGGTTTTAATAAAGGAACTGCAGTAAAGTTTGTAACTAGTTTTTCTTTCCAAGGATAAGTTGGATCAAATAGTAAGTATGGTTCATTTGGATTAATGACTTCATCATGAAGGGTAATGACATCCGCCATTGCCATATGATTTTCATCATAGAAACGATAGACTTGTTTAAAACCAGGAATGGTTGTTTTAGCTGGATTATCAGATAGTTTGATTTTTGGCACTAATACACCATTTACCTCTAAAGCAGTTAGTTTAAAGACACCACCAAATACAGCTTCGCTTCTGGCTGTAATCAATCTTTCACCAACGCCAAAGAAATCAATCTTAGCATCTTGATGAACGATCAAATCACGAATCAAATGCTCATCAAGCGCATTTGAAACGGTAATTTTACAATCCGTTAATCCAACTTCATCAAGCATCACTCGTGCTTTTTTAGAAAGATAAGCTAAATCACCAGAGTCAATTCGAATCCCTTTTAGACGTTCTCCGATTGGTTCTAAAACTTCTTTATGAATTTTTATGGCATTTGGAATTCCAATATTAAGGGTATCGTATGTATCAACTAACAATACGGTATTGGTAGGGTAATTTAAGGCATAACTTTTAAATGCTTCATATTCTGTATCAAAACTTTGAACATAACTATGAGCCATGGTACCAAGCGAAGGAATACCGTAGAGTTGATCTGCTAAGGTATTAGAAGTTCCTGCTGCACCAGCAATATAGGCAGCTCTTGCACCTAAATTGGCAGCATCATAAGAGTGTGCTCGTCTTGCACCAAACTCTAAAACAGCTCTTCCTTTGGCTTCTCTTACGATTCTTGAGGTTTTAGTTGCAATTAATGATTGATGATTAAACGACAATAAAACCATGGTTTCAATGAGTTGACATTCAATGATTGGACCTTTAACGATAAATAAAGGTTCATTAGGAAAAATCGGAGTTCCTTCTTCCATGGCATAAACATCGCAAGTAAACTTAAAGTTTCTTAAGTAATCTAAGAACGCATCAGAAAAGATATTTTTCTTTTTTAGAAACTGGATTGTATCTTCAGTGAAATGAAGATTTTGGATATAATTTATTACGGATTCAAGTCCTGCAAAGATTGCATAACCACCACCGTCAGGTACCGCTCTAAAAAACATGTCAAAGACTGCAATATCTTGATGTCTGTTATCTTTAAAGTAACCATTAGCCATGGTTAGTTCATAAAAGTCTGTTAATAAACTTAAATTTCTTTCCATCATTTTTTTCACCTAACCTTATTCTATCACGATTTTTATGATAAATTTCTTTTAAAAGAAAATCCCCACATGATGGGGAATTTTTCATAATGTTGTATCTAAAATTAAATCGTTTTCTCCATACCACTTCATCTTAATAAAGAGTACATCAAGTCCAAAGACTAAGATTGCTGGGAAGATGATTTGTGATGCTGCAAAAAGCCACGCAAGACTTGAGAAATTAGCAGTCGAGAGGGTTAATAATTGCCCAACCAAACCACTTGACCCCATCCCTGGCCATAATTGCGGAGTCGCATTTGGAACGGCAGCATCAATGAACCACTCGTAACCACCAAAAATTAAATAAGAAAGAGGTGCTAAGACAAAGGATGCTATTAATGTAGGTACCCAAACCATCGGTTTTTTAACGATATTTTTAAACTGGAACATGGAAGATGCAAGTCCAATCGTAAAGATTGTTCCAACATCGTTTTTTCGAACGGTTTGGATTGAGAAACCAACCATTTGTGCTGTACAACCAACAACGGCGGCACACATTGCAACAATTGCAATCGGATCATTTCCTGTTGAAAATGGAATCGTAAAGATGACTGCTGCAACACCTGCACTTGAAATAAATGGTAAGGTTAATAGGATACCGAAGATTAGTGCAACAAACGCAGATGTCGTGTATGGTTCAATATTCATGAAGAATCGAATGGTTGAATAAATTAAATTCATTAATTGGTCAATTGGCCATGAGAAAACATAACATGCAAGTACAGCTCCTAAAACACCAACAAGTGGAATAAAGAATAAATCATAAACCGTCTTTTTTCTAAAGATTGCTTCAATAATAAAATAAACAGATATAACGACGAAATATGCAGTCACTGGGTTATTAGTTGGTGTTTGTGCAAACCATCCTGGTAGTGAAAAATCAACTTTAAGTAAGGTTGATATACCACCAGCAACGGATAACATGACAAGTTTTAATCCCGATAACTTAAGGGATAATCCGATACTTAATCCAATTCCCATTCCTAATAGTGAGGTTAAAATTGGAGCAACACGAGCATTTAAAACATTGACTTCAGGAAGAATCCCTGATAGTCCTAAAATGGTTCCAATGGTTTGTACAATCGCACCAACAACAATGGTTCCAAAAATACCAAAAGTCATTGCATTTAAGGTTGTATATAAGAATTTCTTGACTCTTTTTAGACGACTTTCTACCACTGGTTCTTTAGGTTGATTCATCGCTTCATTCTGATTCATCATCTTCATCTCTTTTCATCTTAAATATTAGCATATTAGTTATATCATGATTACATCATTTATACAATGAAAATACTATGAAAATTTACATCCATAAAACAAAAAAGACCTGAGAATTCATCCGTTCTCAGATCTTTCATCATGATACATTTTTTGTCATGACACCATTATTTTAGTGGTTTTCTTTTGCTAGAAATATATTTTAAGCTTCCTTAGCTTTAAGCTTATTGATTTTATTGACGTAAGCATCGATATCAAACTTCTTTTCTAAACCACTTGCTGCCATATAACGCACTTTACCGAAGATCTTACGTTCAACCCATGGTTTATCATGTTTTCCAAAACACCATGCAATGTTGGCATAGGAATTGGCATCTCTGCCATCAATAAAGTATTTATTATTTAACTCAATGATGGTTTCATAGGCTGACTTCATGTTGAGTGACCACTCCATGATCTTTTTTGCCCAATACATTCTCATGTAGTTAGCCATAAATCCAGTAATCCGCATTTCATCCATTGCAGCATTAAAATATATATCATGAGTCTGACTTTGTTCAATATCAGTCTTTGTATAAACCCATTCCCTTTGATCTTCTTGATGTAGTTCTAAACTCTTTAACGCCCATGCTTCAGTCATGGTTTCGTATTGATCATAGCCCTCATTATAAACAACATAATTGAAGGCAAGTTCTCTTCTAACAACTAGTTGTTCGATGAATCCATCATAGAGTTCACGATGCGTTTCATTTGTTTGTAACCATTGTTGGACTTTACGAATAATCTCTTGTACGGAAATTTGTCCAAAGTGAAGATACATCGATAAGTAGGATTGAATCCCTAAAGAAGGATCAGAACGCTTATCATACTGAATTAAGTAATGATTTAGGAAATAATCAAGATGTTCTAATGCTTGATGATATCCCCCTTGATACTGATGATAAGATTGAATGCTTTGATCAATTTGAAGATGATTTAAGATGAAATCAATATTTTTTAAATTGGCATCACTTTTAATATTCAAATCATTGCGATGATCGACCGCTTTTAATCCATCGTAATCAAGATATGTAGAAAGTTTTTGCATCAAACTTCGTCTGATTGCATACGCCCCATAAGCTTCCTTTGGGTAAGCATTTAGAACCGGTATTACGACATCGGATTCAATCTCAACAACATCAAGTGATAGTTTTTGTTGCCAAATCATATGGATTAAGTCTTTTCGCCACTTTAATTGGTTTTTTAAGTATCCACGATCCATGATGAGTTTTGCTGCATTTTTACAAAGGTTAAAAATATTATTAATTGGGTTACCTATTCTTAAGATAAAACCAATTCCCATGGATGTGAGTTTTTCTTCAACTTCTTTTAATCCTTCAAGCATGAACTGATAATGTCTTCGATTTGCCCCCAAATAACCATCCGTTAAATTGAAACAAACAACAACCGGTAGACCTAAAAAATTCGCTGATTCGATAGCATAATTAAGTGCGTGATTGTATTCGACTCTTTGAGATTGTTGCATCCAATAAAGGACATATTGTTTATGTTCATGGCCATATTGATGGATCCATTCTTTGATACGATCTTTATGCATAATAACCTCTTAGACTTTTCATAGCCTACTTCCATTATACTTTAAATAATTCTGTATTAAATGATATATCGGTTGTTTCAACAATTTATGTCATACTTGAAGTATTCATCAATAATCAACGAAAAAAAAAGCACACTGCATGATATGCACTGTGCCTTAATAATTACTAATTCTTAAACAATTTCATCCCATTGAGCAAATAGGAATGTTCTTTCGAATGGTGTTTGATCATATGAATATTCAGCATCAAATTCGAACCATCCAACAAATGTATATCCTTCTCTTGGTTCTGGTATCGGTAGTGTGAAGTCATCATTTAAATCATACTCCACAACAGTTAAGTTAGTTCCAAATGGTACAGTATACTCATTTCCTCCCAATTGAATGATCGTTTGATCACTTAGTCTAAATTCATACCACCAACCGAAGTTTATGAGCTCGACAACTGTAAGTTCACCAATATCCAATGGTTGTGCTGTGAAACTAATTTGAAAAGTCATAATATTTAATGCTCCTAATCTACCTTCATTTGTTACAAAATTAGAATTAAGGTAGAAGCCAATGATTGATTCCCCTGGATTAAACCCACTCATTGTGACTTCTGATAATATCATGTCATAGATGTTTAATACAAACATTCGGTGATCAGATGTAATTAAAACTCTCTGATTCCAACTGATATTATAAATACCAACTAAAGTTTCATTTTCATTCAATTCTAAATCGATACTTGGAGTGATATCATTTGTTAATAAATCAATAACATAGCGACGACCTTCTGTAGAATACAGATTATAAATCATATACCCACTTAAACTAACTTCACCTAACATTAACTCGTCACCCGCAAGATGACTTGATAAATCGGTGACAATCAAAGAACTCATTTCACTTTCTTTTTCGACGACATAAATACCTGAATCTGTAACAACAACAAAATGATTGTCAAAAGAATAATACTCATCTAAGAAACCCACGACTAAGATAAGTTTATTGAACGTAATGTTTGTTTCATAACTCGTTACGAGCTCAGATGTGAATTCAAAATGTTTAATACTACCATCATTTAAGAAGATGAATAAACCTGTAGTTTCTGTTTGAATCTTAACGATGGATTGTCCTTCAGTAAGATTTAACTTATTCGTGATGTCTTTCGCTTGATTAATTAGCTCAAAATTATGATTAATATTAGAATAATATCCCCAAACAAAAACTCGGTTTTCACTCGTTAATAATGATTTACGAGCAGAGTCTTGAGACATATCAATAACCATCTCACCTGGCATTAAGTTTAATACTTCATTCATATCAATCGCAAAATTATATTGATCCGTATTATCAAAACCTAAACCGAGAGCACCATCGTAATTCGAACCACTAACAACAAATTCACCCGTAGTTAAATAACCAAACACTTGATTTCCACTTGCGTAAAGCGTGCTGAATGATGCGTCAATAACATCTTGATAATAATAGACCTCAATTTTTTCTGATTCAACTGTTACATAGAGTGTTAGGTCACCTAAAACCAATTCCTCCATATCAAGTGGTATCGTGAGATCTAAATCAGTGAAAACACCTGTAATTTCATATCCAGGAAAAACTTGAAAATCAATATGACCAAACATCGTTGTTGCCATGACATCGATAACCTCGATATGTTCTAAATCCATCATGATGGTTATTTGATATTCAATTGGAGTCATATGAGCATCTAAAGTCGTTCCATCTTTTAAGACTTTATTGAACATAAACTGGACATAATTATCTTCATCATCCATATAATACCATCCCAAGAATTCATAATGTTCAACGATTGGGTCTTTCATGTCTGGAACTTCATTCAATGGGACATAATATGGTTCAAAATTACCAAAGATATTAAGATAAACCGTATAATGTGTATCGACAAATCCAGGATATAAGACCATGTTATCGGTCGTTAATTCATAAGTCCATAAAGTCGTCAGTTCTTCATCAAGATACCATCCATCAAAAGTTTTATACATTGGATCTTCTGGAATATAAACATATGGATCAAATTCTGCTAAAACGAGTACTTCATGATGAATGATTCCAAATGAACTAGCTTCCACTAAATATAGTTCTAAGCCTTGCTCGCCAAAACCAACTTCATAAAGCCCAAGATTGGTCTTAAACATTAAGAAGAACATATTAAAGAGAACATCCAATAAAACTTCATCCTCTTGGAGTAATGACGTCAAATCAATCTCATGGAACGCTAACTCATCGCCTACTTCGGTTTCATTAGAGCCAATTAAAAAGAATCTGCCTTCACTTGTCATCACAAACATTGGATCAAAAAGATTGGTAATTGTTTCATTTTCGTTTAAATTGAATTCAGCTGAAACATCCGTGTAGATGATCATTTCAGGAATTTCATTCTCATCTTGATTAACAAATTCTGGTACCAAGAGACGACCTTCACTGGTGAGGATGACTCCGCCACCAAATACATCGACAACCATTTCTTCTAAATTAAGTCCTAAAGTAAGTGGCACTTGCATCGAAAGTGGGACTCCAGAATTGTCTTGGAATTGTGCGAAATGATAAGTATCTTCCATTAACACATGAACCGCACTGTCTTGAGAAAATACAGCTTGAATAGTTAAACCTGTTGGTAAGTTTAAATCTTCGGTGACATTCACAAAATTTTTATTTAGGAATGCATCATATAAGAAAATTTCTTCATCTAATCGGTAAGATAAACTCACAGAAAACTCGCCAAATCCAAACATCATTCCCCAACTGAAGTTAACGTCAGTTACTGGTGCGTTCAGTTGATAAGCTTCTTCGTGTTCAAAACGATGAACACCTTGATTGGTAAATATTAAACTAAAGGTACCAAAACTTGCAACTTTCGTTGGAATTTCTTCAGGTGAAAAATCAAATTGGTCTGTAATATCAACTGGCATGTTGGCATATACAGCTTCTTCGATAAAGTTTAAGTATCCCCAAATAAAAATTCTTCCTTCATTACTTAAGGCAATCGCAAGTTCACCAAAAAGATCAATTTCGACAATCATTTCATTTTCTTCAAGTAAGAATAGTTGCGTGATATTAACAAATTCATCTTGTCCGTTAAATGAACCATTCCCGATCAGACCTAAACTGCCTTCACCTCTTGTTAAAACAAATCCATCACTTGTTAGAATGACATCATTATCATCTAACGATTTTATTTGTTGTACTTGATAATCCTTTTGACCATAATAATAAACATCATAATATGGTGAGTATCGTGCATAAAGTGTTAAGTCTCCAGATGAACCCATGAATACTGATTCAAGGCGATCTCCACCTTCTAATTCATCAAACCATCCGATAAAGGCATAATCTTCTAAATTCGCAATTGGTAAATCAAACGTTGTTGATTCAACAGTATATGTATCAATTGAGGATCCAACCATCGTTCCATCACCGAGTTCATAAGTGATATCAAATTGGATTGCTTCCCATTTAGCATAAATCGTCTTATCGCCTGTTGTACTCGTCGTAATTTGTGTGATTGGTGTTGTCATTGCTTCATTACTAAACCAACCGATGAATGTATAGTTTTCTTTGGTTGGTATTTGGAAAACAATATTTCCAGATGTCACTTCATAACTCATTGGATTAGGATTTTCAACACCATCCATATGAATATAAGTGATGGTGTATGAATGGGCATCAAAACGAGCATATAAAACCATATTGTTTGCTTCATCAAATGTCAACGTTGTTACCTCATTACCGCCTTCTAAAGCGGTAAACCATCCGATAAATTCATAACCAGAAAGTGTAGCATCTGTTAGAATATGATCTGCTGTTGTGATATTAAAATGAGCAGGATTCGTGTGGGTAGCACCATTTAGATTCATATACGTTATGGTATATGTCATGAGGTCCCAATCGACATATAAACTGATGTTGGAATTAACTAAATCAAGATCAAAATCCCACATCTCATCCAATGTTTCATCAGTAAACCAACCACCAGAAACATACCCTGCATCAGGTGATAGTTCAGTCAGTGGTGTCACTTTACTTCCCTCATCAACAACCTTGGTTTCAAGTAACTCATCGCCATCATAGAAACTCACTGTATATGTCACTTCTTCAAGTGCTTCAACAACAACCATAAAATCGTGTTCGTGTTCTTCTTCATCAAGTTTAAATGTTGCCGTTAAAGTTACGGTGACATCACCAGTTTCGTTATCTGGTCTAGTCACTAAACCAGTGATAGAGATGACATTTGGATGTGAGGATACCCAAGTGATTGTAACTGTCATACCTTCTACTTCAACTGAAGTTGGAAGGATAAAATCATCATTCACAGTAGGTGCTAGTTCGACCTCTGCTTGAGCTGCAAGAAAGACTGCTTCATAATCAATGGTTCCTTCTGGTGTACATGCAACCAAAAAGAACACCATCATTAAAAACATGGACGTACAAAAAAGTTTCATTCGATTCATTTATTATCCCCCCTAAATTTTTAGGCTTACTTCATATTTATCATAAATGATTTGAATATCAAATGAATTTGCTTGAAAAGACAAATATAAAAAAATAACACACCTCAAATTAAGAAGTGTGATTTAAAGTTTTCAATCATTGTTTTTGTGATTCCAAAATGCTTCTCAAAGTAGTGATCAAAATCTCCATATCGGTTTTTGATTTCATTGATAAAGCTTCTGATGTAAAGTTCCTTGACGCGATGCATCGGTTCTAGTTTCGCAATCACTTCTTCATTAAACTGATGATCTTCTCGCATCGATTGATTCCCATCAAGGACAACTTTTGGATCTATTAATAAATACTCTTTGATAATAGCTTCCTCATCAAAATCGAGAATCTCCATCAAAATCGCACCTAAAACACCAGTTCTATCCTTTCCGGCATGACAATGAAAAAGAAAAGATTCCTGTTCAGTAACCAATGAAACCAAGGCATCCTTGATGACTGGAGAGGTGACCAAATGATCTTGATAAAAAGTTAACATGAAATCATCAATATTCCCATTGGAAAGTTTGACAAATAAATCCTTATCAAATTTACCAACCTTAGTTTGTGGAATTGCGAAGTGTTTAATACGAATCCCATCAATTTTGAAATCACGCTTGATTTCGTGGTCATTTCTTAAATCATAAATTGATTTAATATGGTTTTCATGGAGTTTATCGAAGTCAGGTTTTGATTCATCTGAAATATACCCACTTCGAAAAATGGTATTTAGTTTAATGATTCTTCCGTCTTTATTTTTTAAACCTTTGGCAAGTGGTCTGAAATTTCTAATTATCTGCATTGATGTCTCCTCCTTGAAGTCATTATTCTCATTATATCGAAAAATGAAACAACATACAAATACCAACTTTAGGTTTTCTAGGTGTTGTGCAATTTGGGAGTAGTAGAAATATTAGTATGCTAAAATATTATTCAAGAAAGATTAGCCAAAGGAAAGGGAGACCGATGGACTTAATTGATCACGTTAATGAAACTGCTAAAAGACAATACAGTGAACAGTCAAACTTAGTCTATTTAAGTGCCTTTTTTGCATATTTCGCGATTATCCCACTATTTATGATTGTTGGAAATCCAACTCTTATTGTTTTTTGTTTAATCTCAATGCTTTCAAGTGGAATTGCCGTTATTTTAAATAGAAACTCTAGATATGGACTAGCTTCTCTCATATTTATCACAACCATGACGATTCATACCATTGTTCAAGTCATCATTTTAGGACTTGATGGTGGCTTTACATATTACTTCTTTAATATGAGTATTTTGATTGTCTTTACGAAATGGAAATCAATATACAAAATGCTTGGTGTGTTCTTAGAAATCACAGCCTTCATCAGTGTATCAATCTATGCACTCAACAACTTCCCCCTTACAACGATCGATTTAACCATGACAATCATCCTACATATCATGAACCTTTTGTTAAATATTGCAGGAGTTGCAAATTCTGCTAACCATTATTTACTCATTGCTAAAAAAGCACAAATCAATCTCTTAGAATTTGCACAGACCGATTATTTAACAAAATTACCTAACCGTGCTGCTTTCCAACATTTCACCGATAAATTAAAACTTGATAGCACAATCAATATTCAAA
Source organism: Bacillota bacterium (assembly GCA_023431045.1). Lineage (GTDB taxonomy): Bacteria > Bacillota_I > Bacilli_A > Acholeplasmatales > Acholeplasmataceae > Acholeplasma. The sequence goes on from JAEYXZ010000119.1 coordinate 14,501, forward strand.
ATTATGCTGTCATTATGATTGATATCGACCACTTTAAAAAAGTTAATGACCGCTTTGGTCATCAAGTTGGTGACAAGGTATTAATTCAGATTGCTAATCATTTTGAATGTTTTAGAGCACAAAATGACTTTCTTGCTAGATATGGTGGTGAAGAATTTGTCTTTATTCGCTATATCGATAATGATGAAGAACTCAAAGTCTTTGCAGAATCATTAAGAAAATCCGTTGAGGATGCATCATTTATGATCGATGGACATCAAATACAATTAACGATTAGTTTAGGTGTTCTGTTCGATCAACAAAAAGAATTACTTAAAATGTTTCCAATTGATTTAGTCGATGAATTGCTTTACCAAGCGAAACGTGAAGGTCGTAATAAAGTCATATATAGTACATCAATATAAAATCCTCAATCGAGGATTTTTATTTTAAATGGTATTCGATTTTTTGTTGTTCCCAATATTTTTTATCATCATCATTGATTGCCCGAATGACCCGACAAGGATTTCCCGCTGCAATCATATCCGATGGAATATCTTTTGTTACAACGGATCCTGAACCAATAATGACACGATCACCAATAATAACTCCTGGATTTATAACAACATTACCACCAATCCAAACATCATTACCTATGGTTATTGGTGCACCAAGTTCAAGTCCACTTGAACGTACTTCATGATCGATTGGATGGGTTGCTGAAAGAATAGATACTTTTGGACCAAACATCACTCGGTCTCCAATCGTTACTTTAGCAACATCTAAAATCGTTAAATCAAAATTAGCATAGAAGTTATCACCAATCTCAATATTCACACCATAATCACAATAAAATGGTTTATTGATAAATGCTTCTTTACCTAGTGCACCAAATAGTTCTTTAAATAATGTTCTTCTCGTATCAAAATCCGCATGGGATGTTTGATTGATTTGGTCAAGTAAAGCTCTTGACTTATTAGCAAGTAAAACAAGTTCTTCTTTTGCTGAACGATACAAAGAACCAGAGATCATTTTGTCATATTCTTTCATGTATTAACACTCCTATATATAATCCAATTAAAGGGATGAATCCTAAATAATAAAACTTACTGACTGGTTTTAAAACCATGACTGATAAAATCACTAGAAATAGAAAATCAATGGTCATAATATGAATAAATGAATCATTCATGAATGCATCTAAATAAACTTCGATATTTCCATAAATTAATCCATAGATCATCACCAATACAGTTCCAACTAAACCAAATATTGATGCATACTTTACCCATGGTTTATTTGGTTTGATGTGATCTTTTTTATAAATGAATAGAGGTGTTATTGCAAACCCACCTAACATAAACCCCAGTCCTAGAGGAATGAAATCTTTTGGAGTCAAGTTCATTGTCTTTAAAGCAATTAATAAATAAGCAACAGGAAATAATCCCAAGAGATTAAACATCATTAGAAGCATTGGATCTGCATTCATCGATAACACGGATAAAAGCATTCCATCATCACGGTAAAAAAAGACTAAATGAATGAGTGCATAAATCACTAACATGAGGTAAATCGTTAAAATAAATAAGCGTCTCATCAATAACTCTCCTTACCTAATATCATACCCGAAAATATGACAATTATAAAAATAGTTTGAAGTTCGAAGGAAATTTGCTATAATAGTCTCACATAGGAGGGAAAACATGAACTTTGAACTAGATATAGTCCGTAAGTTACAAGAGTTTTCAAACAGTTTTACCGATGCGTTTTTTAAACTCATCACTGAATTTGGCGATGAATTAATCTTCATTGCAATTGCTGCGATTCTTTATTGGTTAATCGATAAGAAGTTTGGCTTTAAATTGATGATGTTCTTCTTGCATGGAATTGCCTTAAACAGCTTATTCAAGGGTCTATTTAGTAGACCAAGACCATATACTGAAGCAGGTGTTATATCGATTGGTGATCCATCACTCGGGACCTCGTTCCCAAGCGGTCACGCTCAAAATGCTACTATGTTGGGACTCCTTGTTAACGAGCGTTATGGAAAAGGTCGATTATGGTTACAAATCACCCTCGTGGTGATGGTGGTATTAGTGCTTATTTCTAGAATTTTCTTAGGACAACACTATCCATCAGATGTCTTAGTTGGTGCTTTAGTTTCAATTGGTTTATACTTCCTATTTAATTACTTGATGTCAATCTATAAACTAAAAATTAACCCAATACTTATTACCGTACCAATCTTACTCATCTTCATGATTTTCGTTCATGATAAAAACTTATATGTTGCAACTGCTGGTATAATGTTCTTCTCCATTGGACATTATCTTGAAGGTAAGTACATTAAGCTAGATCCAAGAAAAGGTGCGTTA
>JAEYXZ010000022.1 GCA_023431045.1 Bacillota bacterium
TTATAATCTACATCAAACAATTCTAAAAGTTCATTTATTTCTTGTTGATTGATTTCATCTTCTAGTTTAAGAATCATTAAGTCATATACTGGCATTTCTAATGTTATTTCAACATAGGTATCTTCCAAGATATAAGCATGACATACACCCATTTCATTCATGTCATCATCATGCACTATAACATCTGAATCAAGCTCGATTTGATTCAGACGTTCTCTTGTTTCTTTGATTACAGCATAAACTTGAAATGTAATTGGATTATTATTGATATAAACAACCATGTCTTCACCAACAACATTTTTTCGATCAAATCTTCTTAAGGCGGTTATTTCATCAATAATGATTGGATGAGTAATATCTCCAATATTTGTTTCATCTTGATATAAGTAAGTGATTAAATCGATATCAAAACGTCCAGTTGATGCATCTTGGTATACTGGAATACCAATATCAAGTAAATCGGATGAGATAACATCAACTTTGATGTTTTGACCCGCTGATATAAAATTACGAGTTGTATATTCAACACTTTGATAAAGCGTTTCAACCTCTGCTTCATAGGATAGAAACATTGACCTATCTATGATCACAGTGTCCTTTGATAAATCTGCTATCTCGTTCATCTTTATTTCATTATTTATATTAACTGCGGTCAATCCATAGATAAATAAAAACACATTAACTGCAAAACAAAAACTAAACAAAATTAATTGCCACTTATGTTTCACCGCTTCGAAAAAAGCCGTTTTTAGTATTTTCATTTTACTCTGTTCCCCTACATTTTAAATGATTTTATGCCTTAAAATATCCTGCTTATTCTGCTTCAATTATACATCAGACATAAAGTCAATCATGTAAGATGCCACTCAAATAGATAATTCAATCTATAAAAAACCTCCATAATGTTTATTATGAAGGTCTTTGTTTCAATGAATGATGTTTGTAACTTTAATGATTTGTACTTAAGAGAAATCAACCTTTTCATCTTGAACAAGTTTGATGAAAATTTCCCCAATCTCAGGGTCAAATTGTGCACCTAGGTTTCGTTTAATCTCACTGATTGCTTGTTCTTTTGATAATGCTCTACGATATGGTCGATCTGATGTCATTGCATCATAGGAATCGGCAATACTAATGATTCTTGCACGGATTGGTATTTCTTCACCTTTTAATCCTCTTGGATATCCATTTCCATCATATCGTTCATGATGACATAAGATATCAAGTGCGATTTCAGAATATTCTGGGGAGGTTGATAGAATTCGATATCCAACTTCAGGGTGCTTTTTAATCATTTCCCATTCACTTTCATCGAGTTTACCCGGTTTATTAATAATCGTGTCATCAATTGCAATCTTACCAATATCATGAAGTTCACTAATTGCTTCAAGTAGTTTGATTTGTTCTTTTGGTAATTTAAGTTCAATACCAATCTTCTGACAAATATGTGCAACTCGCTTCGAATGTTTTTCTTCTCTAGGATTCTTTTCATGAAGGGTACTTAAGATGGCTTTAATGGTCTTGTGACGATGGGATGTGATCTCAAATAGTTTTTGAGCATACATATCATTTTCCGCAGAACTAATAATTTCATTAATTGATTCATTCTTTAATTTAGTCGCTAAACCAAATGAAACTGAGATATGCATACCCTGAACCGAATCATTTTCAATTTGATTCTTGACTTTTTCGATTAACTTAACTGCGTCTTCATTAGGAGTATTCGGGAGGATGACGATAAACTCATCACCACCGACACGACTGATTTTCTCTTCATCCTTAAATACATCCCGCATATGGTTGGATACTTTTATGAGTAATTTGTCGCCTGCTGAGTGACCAAATGCATCATTCATGATTTTTAAACCATTAATATCAGCAACGATAATTGATAATGGATAAAAGATAAAATTATCATATCTAGGTAATTGTTCCATATAATATCGTCGATTAAATAATGTTGTTAATGGATCACGATAACTTAAGTATAAAATTGATGCTTCATAATTTTTTCTTTCACTAATATCTTGTGAGAAAATTGTTGCCCCGATGATTTCATTATGTTCATTATAGATTGGTGAATACTGTTCTTGGAGATACTTTTCATGATCAACTTCTAGTAGGATATCCACGCCAAATGCTTGACCATTAAATGCTCGTTCGATACTGGTTCTTAAACGTTCACGCATTCTTGGATTCTCAATATATTCAAGATAGTTTGTCCCTTTTTTAATTGATTTATGATAGTACTTTTGCATATTGTTTTTATGAAATTGATTATACGATATATAATTATAATCTTTATCCAAAGCATAAATCTCCATCGTTTTGGTGGAGTCTATGGATGCTTGGATTAAGATTTGTTGGCGTTGGATTGTTTGATTTGCAATTAGTCTTAAGTTTTGATTCTCTAGAACTTTAGAAAGGAGCATAATAATATTTGGGAAAATGACCAAATAGGGAATCCACAAGGTTTTAACTGATTCTAAACCAGTAGGCCACGGTATAAAGAATATGAACACTAAAATAGACATGACATTAATCATTAGTCCAAATAAATAGTATTCTAAGAAGTGATTCATAGAAGGTAATTTAATTCTAATCTTGTGCCATGCCATCCCAAGTAGTGCCGCAAATACAATATTTGCAATTCCTGAGTAGACCCCTACACCACCTAAAAAGATACGATAGATGGTTGGGAATATCATTGAGACTATTGTTGTTAATGGACTAAAGAAATATCCTGTTACAGCCATCACAATCGTTCTCGTGTCAAAGACCAATCCTTGTGATTGAGTCCATGGAAATAACATAATGAGTGTTGTTAGTAATCCAATAAATATACCAACTAATGTTTTTCCAATTTTAGTTGAGGTATTAAATCCTAGATTCGTCGATGCATACACAAAACCAAGGCTAAAAACCAAGATCGCGTTAAAAATTAAATCTCTAAATGTGCTGATAAATTCTAGGATAAGTTCCATAAGTCACCAACTTTCTAAAAAGAGATTAATCTTCCTCACAAAGTGAAAAAGAATCAAAATCTCCCTCCACTTTAATGATTGCGTATATGTCTGAAGATATCAAATTGTTCTCCCGATACACTTATATTATATAATGAAGCAACAAATCCTGAACATTTAAGTGCAACAAATCACGCTTTTATCGATAAAAGCGACATTTTTCTTTTTGTGTAGATAGAATTTTGCTTTATGAAAGTATTAAAGGTGATTCATCACTTTAGTAAATTCGTCTAAAACATAGTCCCAAGCTGAATCAAAATAAGTCATGATTTGATCAAGCGATTCAGTCTTCTTTTGATATGTGTTTGTTAGTCGGACTTCTGTCACATTATGACTGATTGAAATAAAGTCAATTCGTACTATAGACTGATAATTTTCTTCTCGTTCCTTTTTAAAAACAGGTGGAACATTCCATGAAAATTCAACAAATTCATTCTCTTTAAATTGAATAATCTGACAACCTTCAGATCCTCTAAATCCCACCTGTGATGACTTACTAAAATAGACTTCAAACGTACCATTTACCTTAAGCTCAATATTGGAGTCTTCACCAAAAAAGGCATTTATACCCTCGCTTGTCGTCCATGCTTTATATGCCTCTTCTTTTGAAACTAACACATTCGTTCGTTTTACAATTTCTCTCATTTTAAAATTGTTTTATCAACTTTTTCATTAAATAGTTTATAAGTAATTAAACATGCGGCTGCAATTGCTAGTAATGAGCTTACAAAAGTACCGAGATCTAAATTCAAATCATCAGCATTGGTTGGCGTAAAATTGTAACTTTCATCGACAATTGGTGCATAGTTAACAAATAGTTTCGCAGTAATGCAAAGAAAACCAACCAGTAAGAACAAGACAGCAGTCGTCATTCTTAAAACTTTTGATTGAATTCCAGATAAAGATAAGACTAAGAGAATAATACCAATAAAAGAAAAAATCGGTATTAATAAAACCAAATATGAGAATCCTAATCCTGTCACAGAATTACCTGGATCATCCAATGAACTCACTGGTGCTTGAAATCCAAATATAAAATCCCAACCTGTTAAGTGTCTTGGAACAATTCCTGGGTTTGGAGCAACAAGATCCATCAGTAAAAATGCACAGACACTTGCGATAATGAGTGCTATTGGTAATATGCGGTTGATTAATTTAATTTTAGTTTCATTCATAGATTAATTCCTACCTTCATCAAGATCATTTTTATTAGTGATAATCTGACACATCATCAGTCTCTAGTTCATATATTGTTCCTACTTCCACCGACTGACTTATAAGAGTACCCCTGAAAAAAACCAGAGAATTATCAAAAACTAGAAATGTAAAACTCTCATCATTTTGACCTTCTAATAATATTCTATGGTCGACGATTGTGTAATAACCTTCAGGTCGATCACTCATATCAATATTGACGTAAAAATAGAACTTATTGTTTCCATATAGTATTAGACTTGATGTTTTATCTTGAGATCGATAGACGCCTTGTGTAAATTTGATTTTTACATCATCGATTAAATCTTTCAGTGGATTTTGATTGATTGGAGCATACCACGTTCCATTATCTTCGATGATACCAAGATTAACTTTCCATGAATCACCATTATAATTATAAATCATTAAGTATTCAATCAGTGTTCCTTCTTCAGTATCAGAATAAGGATATGCCTTATATCCAATAGATAGTAAGGATTCCATGACTAGTTTTAATTTATCTGTTGGTATTTCATATTTTATTGTATCACCATAGGTTTGTAGGACTTCATCATAGTTTTCTATGTTAGTTACATATACAATCCTATCAGGGTAAGCTGGTAAATCTTGAAAATCCTCAAAAAGCAAGATATTAATCTTTGCACATCCACTCAATAGTATTAATAATGAAAATAGAATTGAGAGACTTAAGTATCGTTTAATCATTCCCTTCACCCCTATCATAAAAGAATTGATCCACATAAATCATGTATATATATTACTTTATTATGTTATATCATATTATTTTTGAGATTTGTTTATTAACTATAATTGATTTTCTATAACAAATAAAAAAAGATTGATTTTTCATCAATCTTTATAGCTTTTTATGGTGCCCGAGGTCGGACTCGAACCGACATGGTTTCCCGACGGATTTTGAGTCCGTTGCGTCTACCGATTTCACCACTCGGGCGGCAAGAAAGATTATAACATATAGTTATTTCTTTTTGCTAGATAATTTGACTTTATTTTCCTCTATTAATTCTAGATAGATCTTTTCAGCACCTTTAGCATAAGCTTCCTTAGAGTACTGTTCAATGGATGGTCTTGCATTTGCGGTTAGGGTCTTTAGGATTGATGGATCTTTATGGATTTCCTTGAGAATTTCAACAAGCTCACCCTTCTCTTTAAAGAAGATACCATTCTTACGGTCTTCAACGAACTGATCAAAGACTTGGTCGTATCTCACAACAATTGGAAGGGATGCTGCCAAGGCTTCGATATAAGTTAATCCTTGTGTTTCAGTTGTTGATGCATTTAAGAATACATCACCAACTTGATAATATAGACCAACGACTTCATGCTTAACAAAACCTAAGAAGCGAATATAATCGCTTGCTTGATTCTTTTTAACGTACTTTTCAAGATCATCTTTATCTGGTCCATCAC
>JAEYXZ010000017.1 GCA_023431045.1 Bacillota bacterium
TTCCAGTAAAGAATCTTTGATAACCATTAGTTGCAGCTTGTTGATCCGCATTTGGCATGACATTATGAACAAGTGTTAAGTCAGCAATCCATTGCATCGCTTGAACGAAGTTTGCTGAAGTGATTTGTTGTGTGCTTTGATCACTGTTGAAGAAATCTGCATTATTAGAGTAAACAGCAGCTTGGATTTCATAGTGCGAAACGCCAAAGATATTATCAGATGTGTTCACGTCTAACAGTTTTAAGACATCAACAAATTGTTGGAATGTCATTGGAACACTTGGATTAATTGCTTGATTTATGAAGTTTTGTTCTTCAGTCGTTAAACTTGCTAAAAGTTGATTTAATAATGTTTTATTGTAGACTAATGTGAATGGTCCTAAATCTTTAGGTAAGCCATAGAGGGAACCACCATTAGCTTGTCCAAGTAGTGTTGTATTACGATTGTAGTAATATTTATCGACTGCTTCTGGCCATATTTCATCAAGTTCATCTTGAGTGAAGTACTTTTCAATAGCAAGTAATTTTCTGCTATCTGCCCAACTTAAGAATTCAGTGTCTGGCATGTAGAATACATCCGGTAAGTCGTTTGCTCTATTTCTTAAATTTGTCATGTAGGTTGATGCATTATCAGCTGAATAAGAAACAACGATATTTGGGTTTTCTTCCATGAACTGATTGATCATACGTTGATAGTTTGCTTGTTCAGGAGCATCTCCCCAGCCATAGAATGTAATGGTTTGAGTTTCAGTTGTTACAAGAATTGTTAATGTTGCAGTTCCACCTTCAGTTGTAACAATAAAATTATATGAACCACCGGTAAGTGTTTCTAAATAACTTGCAAAGATTGTTAGTGAAGTTGCTGATACTTGGTAAGCAGTTGTTGCTAATTGTGTTTCACCTTGGCTAATGGATTCAAGTGGGAACCCTTTAAGATTTAAGTCAACAACAATATCATCACCACTTCCTTTATAGAAGGTTTGAGAGACTGGGGAAACCGTTGGTGCTTCAACACCTGTTACTACAATAATGATTGAATCGCTGCCACCTACTGTTGTTACTTCTAGGGTGTAATTACCATAAGCAAGCGTCAGTAAATAATCACTATCTAAAGTAATTGATTCCTCTGATAAAGTAAAACTAGAAAGTTCTAATAGTTGGCCATCAATCTTAATTAAATCAGCGATTTGTCCTTCTAAATTCCAATCGATCGTTAAATCATTCGGTTCTGATTTATCAAAGGTGACTGATAACTCTAAGAAGGATGGTGCTAAAACATTACCTCCTAAACCTAATAAATCACAACCAATTAATGTGATACTTAAGAGTAATATTGTTATTGTTAATAATATCTTTTTCATGTAGTGTCTCTATACTCAACAGATTATGCTGAATTCCTTTCTTTTTAAGATAACTTATATTAATTTTGAACCAATAAATTTGAGCATGGTTAATTTGGGTAACCTTTTTTCTTAGCCTCATTATATATAAATGTATCGAAATAATTACTATCTTTTTTTAATTATGTTATACTATATTTAAAATGATAGTCAATGTTATAATTGTGTGAAGTTTAACTATACAGCCTTATAATGGCTTTTACGAATTATCTTTTTTTAATAAGAATGAAGGGAAAGCGGTTTCAGAAAGGAACTTATATGATTGATTTACACTATTTTGGACATAAAGTAATAGAGGAACAACCCTTTTCGATCAATCGACCTGAAGGATCTAGTCGTTTTATCTTCTTTCACTTCATTACACCAGTCATCATGCATACTGAAGAAGGTACTTTTGAAGCCCCACCGGGTTCTTGTATCCTTTATACACCGGGTGTGAAACAAAAGTTTGAAGTCATTAAAAACCGACTTAATCACGATTACCTTGACTTCTTAATTGATGATGAAAAATTTTTTTCTGTCTTAAAGTTTCCTTTAAACAAAATATTTAATCCATACATTTCAGATGGTATTAAATTATTATTCAAGAAGATTATTGAGGAAAGACAAACCGGTAGACCAGATTCTAAGTATTTAATTTCATGTTATCTAGAAGAGTTTTTCATTGAAACATCTCGTAAACTTAATAAAACCAAAAGATACAAAAAAGAAACAACTGTTTTTATTGAAAAACTAGAAGAGATCAGATTAAGACTCTACCATAATCCAAAAGAAAACCATGTCAGAGACATGGCTGATGCTTTAGGTTATTCGTTGCCTTATTTTTCTTACTTGTATAAAAAGTATTTAAAAGTAACACCTGTAATAGATTTGAATTTAGCTAGAATTGCATATGTCAATAATCATCGTGATGATTTTAAAAGCATCGATGAACTAACTGATGCATTAGGCTTTAGTAGTCAAGAATTTTTCTACCGCTGGTTTAAAACAAACTTTAAAATGACACCAAAAGAATATTTCCAAAATAATTAGTCATCAACGAAAATCATCATGATTTATGACGAAAGTTATAAGAGATTAAATTGATTATTCAAATATTGGGACATTTGAAAAATCAATTAACGCTTGATCATATAACTGATTGATTGTTTCAATATCGAGTGCTTTATCGATCGCAGCCCTAGTACTTCTTTGAATTGTAAATATCATATTCCAAGATTCTTGTGTGTAGTTTTCTCTTTTAAATGTTGAAAAAGCTTCATCGAGGTATTTTATTTTTTTATCACGACATTTTTCTAGATTGTTTCTTAGATAAACTGTCTTCCCAATTTCGCTATTAGAAACATTGTTAAACTGGAGCATGAAATGGCCGATTCTATCATCATAACCACCAATATGTGTCCTAAGTTCTATGACCAGTCGATAATCACTTTCTTCTTGATTGAAACCATCAATAACAGTTCTAAATGCATATGCATTAGAGCGACCTGGATTTGCATAACCTAAGAAGGATAGATCATATCTTTGAGGTTCATTGTCATCTATTCCAAGATAGAATTCAATTTCAAATACTTTTATTTCCTCAAAAGAAAAATCACCAAAAGTATTAACTTGATATTTGCTATCTTCATCGGCAGTTTGATGAAGATCTCTAAAGGTTAAACCAACATAAGTGATCTCTTTACCCTCAATATCAACAAACGCCTCTAAATTTTCGTCTAAGGTATAGGTATCTTCCTCAATTGGCAAAGTAAAAAGATCTGTTCGAGATGCAAAACAAGCCGATAATATTATGACTGATAAAGTTATTGATATAAACGTTACTATTCTTTTCATAATAACTCTCGATTCATATGATGTTTGATTAGTCATCTTAATCAAATCAATAACTAATTATGACGTTACAACCATGATTTTAATGTGATTTTATTCATCAATACCAAGAATATTTTGTCTCATTTGTTGGTATTCATCTTCACTAATTAAATGTTCATCTAGTAGTTTTTTTGCTTCTAGTAGTTGTGATTTTTTCGAGGTATTTTCAAGCTTATCGTGATTCCCTTTAATCTCGGAAACTGCTTCTTTAATTGCAGGAGTTACTGCTGGGATTACTGTGTTTGCTGTCTTAGAAACTGCATCCTTGATATCTTCACCTGCATGATCCATCGTTTCAGACTGCAGTTTAGCACCAATTTTTGTGATTTGTGCACTAAAACCAATAAAAATGATTGGAAGTGAAAGTACACTCAAAAACATTCCAGGAACGAACAGGGCAAGATTAGGTTCCCAAAACATATCTCCCCAGCTTCGATCACGGAAAACGACGCCACCTAATACCATTAACAGTATTGCAATACTTAATTGAGCTAAACCCCAAATCTTTAGCTTTGTTGAAGTCTTCATGCCTCGACACCTCTTGATTAAATTTATTTTGTTGATACTTCTATAGTCATAACTATATTTAGTATAACATAGAAATATTTCTACACAAGAAATGTTATATATGAGTATCTATAGCATGATATAAAAATTGAAATAAGTTATAAAACTAAACATTGTTTGCTCTAAGGTTAGATTAATAGATAGTCTTCTTTTTAATCCAAAAACCATCAACTAACGATTATCATTTGAGACCGCTTTAGTCAATGGTTTCTTTATGGACAAGATGACATATTGGACAAATGATTTTACCTTCAGGGTTAATCCTTGTGATGTTTCTAAAATAAAGTTGAGACTCCACTTGACGTTCATAGTACCATTCATCTTTAGCAACTGAGATATGACTAAAGAGTGGATTTTTGTGATGATGTGGTGTATCTGTATAGAAATACGGTTCTTGGGTTGTTGGACAAGTCTCTGTTTTAATTTGTGTCATACAATCACCACATTGGTAATAATCATGACGTTTATTCATTTCTAGTTTACCACCACAAAATGGACAGGTTGATCGCTGTGTATCAGCGTGAATCATCCCTCTTAAAATGATTTGTTGAAGGCGTCTAAATGAGTCAATATCGGTCATGTTGATGTACACATCTTCACGTTTTAGATAATCTTCATCACTTGGATCAACTACAATAACTTCATGTAGTCTTCTTCTGATTTTTTGAGTACGAATGGTTTCAGCATCGGTTGTACTATCAACAAGCATCACACGATATGTTTCATCTTTCTTGAAATAAAACAAGATGGATTCATTATTAATGTTTTGAATGGTTAGTTTCCAATCTTTGAAAGTGAAGTTCACATTCAGTTCATTAAGTTTCATTTTAGTTTTAGAATCAAGTTCAAAATTAAAATGACCTGCAGCAAAGATTGTTAATAATTGAACATATAACAGATAAGTCTTACGTAACCATGTTTCATCAAGTGGTTTATCATTTTCTTTTTTCACTGACGGATTATTTAGTAAATACTTATACGTTTTATAGACTTGTCGGTAATCCTTTTGCATGAGGAAGATATTGGTTTTCTTAAGTGGTAAATTAGGGTTACGATGACTGCTTCTCTTATAAATTGGTTTACTTAAACGTGGCTGGATCACTCGAGTGACAGAACTTAGTTCATTAAGTACTTCTTTCGATAAATTGAAGTACTGTGAGAAATCGCGAATGTATCCGGTGTGGAGTTTACCTAATGCAAGGAAGTATTTGAGATGATTAGCCTTTTCTAGTAAATTAAACTCCATGATATCTGATGCGTAAATGATTGCGTTTAAAATACGTCTATTTCGATTGGAAAAACGTAGTACTTCATCAATATAGTTACAAAACACAAGGTTCTCATAAATCGCGTAATCATCCTCATAAATACGGGTGAGTAGTTTTCTTGGTTTGACTCTTTTGTTTGTGAGATTCGCGACATTTTGACTGTGATTTGCTAAATGTAGAAGTGTGTTTTGATTGACGATTCGCGCATTTTCCACAGGTAAAACATCATCGGTATCTTTCAAAACGATGATGGGTTTATTGAAGATGCGTTTGGAAGCTGGCATTGATTTTTTAATGACTTGAATGGTGTCTTTAAGTTGATCAAAATCAAACTCTGGTTCAATTGAAAACAACGTCATATCATGGACGACATAATAATCAAATTCTATGTATGAAAGTTGTGGATGTTTGTTGACGAATTTTTCAATTCCAACCAACAACGATTCAATTCGTCTATATGCTTCTAATTTTCGCTTATCCATACCAATTAATCGTTATCTAAGCGATGAATAAAAGCTGCACATTGATGCAATTTAAGTTTTGTAAATTCGAGCTCAAGTTTTTCTTTGTCGTCCAAAGTCTTTGTTTCAAGTTTTGCAACCACTTTACTTAAAATGATTTTTTCAATCGCTTCTGCCTCAACGTCATCATCTTTAAAACATGCCTTATAAATATTCACGAAATCTTCGATTTGTTTTAAGATACGGTTACCAAATGATATATTAAATGGTGCTAATAATGCTTCGACACTCTTGATCAGTTCTGAGTTTTCAGCATCAAAATTACCTTGTTTTTTCGCATCTACAAACAATTGTTGGATGGTTTGATAATCATAGAACTGTTTTGTCATTGGGTCTGAATAATTTCTTACCTTAGGTGCACGTTTGGTAAAATTCATTGTGTGTGCACGGTCATACACTTTATCTGATATAACAAAGGTTGATTCATCACGATTTGCTGTACCAATAAACCAAACGTTCTTTGGAACCTTCAAGGTGTTACCATCATCCAGTGCTAGATATTCGATTTCCTGATTAGCTTCTTTACGGGTTAAGCGAATATTAATCAGTTTGATTTCACGTTGATTTTCTTCGTTTTCCATTAATGATAAGAAGTCTGAGAAATAATACTCAATTCGGGATAGGTTCATTTCATCAAGCAAGATAAATGTGAATACTTCAGGGTTTAAAGCGGCTTTATAAAGTGCTAAAGTAAACTTCTTAGGAGTATACTTCATCGAGAATTCGTTGTAGTAACCAAGCAGTTCATTTTTATCCTTCCAAGAAGATTCGACTTCAATGATTTCACAATTACCAAAAATCACCTCAGAGAAGATTTTTGGTAAGCTTGTTTTACCTGTTCCTGACATCCCTTGAAGGATTGATAGTTTAGAAGTTCCTAATCCTGCGACAAAAGTCGCGATATCTTCTGGACTATAAGATAAGTGTAATCGTGAGTTTCTCGCATAATCCACAACAAAATTAACCAATTGATTGAGATTGGTAAATTCAGTTTTCAAAGCTTTACGTTTCTCTAAATCTTCATCGAACAATGGTTTTTTAGAATCTAAATCGGTAAATGCAGGACATGGATCAAATGTTTCTTCGACTGGATTATCATCTGATGCTTTTGATTCATCAAGAGAATGTTCTGTATTAAGCGGTAATGAATCCTCAGTACCTGGCGCTAAACTTACTGATAATGGTACTTCACGGTCGAATGCTTTCCGGAAAAACATCCATGTAAGTACAACAATTGAACCTAACAATACAATAATAGCGCTCGTACCAATGATGTATTCATACTCGAGTCCAGATGGTACACTAATACCATAGAATTCAAAGATATCAAACATTACCGCTTGATTGATTTCTTGAGCTATTTGGAAATAATACCCCGCAATGGAAATGATGAACACAAAGAACACATTCACGATGGTTGATAGTTTGACAATAGCATTGAATTGTTTAAAGTTGGATAAGTAACTGCTAATCGTAATGACTAAAGTTAATCCAATCGAGATTAACATCACAACCAACACATACGCAACTAAACGATACCCAGGATCTAACACTGGGTAGTCAAGTAGGATATTTAAACCTGTTAAGTTTACATTATATTCAAAGTCACCCGCGTTGATTTGCATAACAATGATTGGCATCAATAATAACGATAGCGTGACAGCGGTTAGTAACACCACATATAATAAAGGTTCAATCTTCGCATATCTAAACTTCAACACTTTATAAGACATTGGATGGTCAATATGGTATTTACCTTTAAGGATTGCGAATCCAAAGATGACAAATACCATCATTGCTACTGGTATAAAAGCAAACGTTATAGTTGTATTACCTTGTAGTGTGTAATAAATATTTAAAACTAAGCCAAAGATGAAGAAAACAACGGTTGCTATAAATATGAAGTTGATAAGGTTTTTTGATTTTTTAATGAAGCGTTCATGATCAAAGAAATAATGTGAGATGATGTCAGAAAAGTAAAGGAAGATCCCTAGTAATAAAATGAAATTCGCGATGAAGTACCCAATGATTTCAAGTTTAGTATCACCAAAGAATAAAGCTCTACTGATAATAGCGTGATAATTTGGTGCTACATCGGTTAAAGTATATAAAGGTACGACAAACGTCGTCATTAAGACCAATATAGAGATGATACTAATAACTAAAACGGTTCTCAAAATGGATTTACCAATAGGTTTAACTTCTACATTATCATCTTGTATAGGGAGAGTACTAACCAATAATCGTTTTTGATAGATGGCTAATACGACTAAAAGAATGATTAAAACCAAATTGATAATCGATAAGATTAATGCGATTGGTGCCAACAACCCACTAATGGTTTGGTAAACAATAAATGTACTAGAAAAGCCCAATAAAAAGAAAAGTGCAGGCATCATTCCCCAATGTGATTTACGTAGGATGCCAACAATGGATAATGCAATTGGTGTTAAAGATAGATAGAAAAGAATCACCATCACCAAGCCAAAAATCACCATCACACCACCATCAAAAATACGGTAAGCTAATGAGAAGAAATTATCACTTTCATAAGGCGATAAGAGTGGTGTCGTTAGTGCCCATAAATTGATGAGTGTAATGACGGACAATAATGATGTAATGATGATACCGATAAACCATGGTTTTTTGAAGAGCTGTTTCATAGATATAACTCCTTAACTTTATCAGACGTATGAAGATAAGTTCATCATTATATATAAGTCTACTGAAGTATCTCTACTTTAATTATAATTGTATCACAGAAGCATGATGTCATTTAGAAAGATAACCGTGTTCATAAAACAAAAAGGCTTAGTACTAGGGCGAATTACTAATTCGCTTTTGTATCAAACCCATTGATTTCATTCGATGGCGGAAGCGATGGGATTCGAACCCATGTATCCCTTGAGAGGATAACTGCATTTCGAGTGCAGCTCGTTATAACCACTTCGATACGCTTCCATTACATGCAAAACTATTATAGCACAAAGAAAATGACCATCCAAGATTGATTGAAACTAAAATAAAAAGAGTAATCCTTTATCCATTAAAGAATCACTCTTTTTTCTATAATTACTTAATCTTTGACAAATCTTTTAAACGTTTAGTCGTTGTATCTTTATAGAGGTATTGCCATGAAATGAACATCCCTAATGCAAAGAAGACAACCGTCATTAATAGTTCTTGCAACATCGCATTAACGATTTCTTCAACTAGGAATAAATCAAGTAGTGATAGTTCATATTGCATCGCAAGAAATTGCCAATTGATGAAGATTGCAACGACTGAGGCAATAAAGCTAAAGAGCCCAATAAAGCCTAGAATATATCCTGCTTTTGGTCCTTTTCCCAATTTATACATATAAAATGATGCAAATGGGATGATTGCGAATGCCCAACCTGAGAAATAACCTAAAGCATAGACAATTGATGCAGGAATTGCACCAATAAATGCACCGAGTAATGCAAGCATCAAACTCTTAAATAAGCCCGAACTATCCGTATCTTCAACAATAATTGCATTGACCTGTTCTTGATAGATCTTATCAAAGTTTTCCTTATTGATTGGAATCATGATATCTTGAAGTTGGTATTGATAATACTTAGGTTGAACAGAAATTAATTTAAATGAATCTGCTTCACCATCATTATAAATACTATCTTTTAATCCTTTTAATCCAAGTTCGGTGAATAACTCGACTTGTTTTTGAATGAAATCTCTAATATCTTCTGCTTTTTTAAGATTAACAAGATATGCCAGTCCATTGTTGTCCTTCATCACTGAAAGCATGAGTGGTTTTCTAAATGCTGAATTTTTCGAACGAATGGCTTTATACGCTTCATCACTGATTTTATCATTAAATAAGAAGACAATATAATTGAGTTTTTGAAACGAATAACGACCAACGACTAATTGCATTGGATAACCT
>JAEYXZ010000027.1 GCA_023431045.1 Bacillota bacterium
ACAAATCTCGGGTAACAGTTGGTTTTTAAGAGGACTTTGTGAGTACTATGAGATCTTTAGAAAAGAACAAACAAAGACTCAAATCAATGATATAATCGAAAACTATTTGCTCAAACTGTCAAATGCCTATCGTAACTATCCCAACATTAAGCGTGATGATGGTGGTGTTGGCGGACACTTGTTAAAGAAAATATTCAATCACTGGCATCTGTCTTCAGATGTCGGTTGTGCCTTTATTATGCTTGATGGTGCGACTCACGCTTATGCAATTACACAGAATCAAAGACTTGCCGAATTGATTGATATCATGATCAGTTGCTTTACAAAACTGCAATTTGTTGAATACAACTGCCAGACGCATGCGACTTTATCTGCAACCCGTGGAATCATGCGATACTATCAGATGACCAAGCAAGCTGAACTACTCAAACATGTGATTGACATTTTTCAACTTTACCTTGATGAAGGAATGACCATTAACTATGCCAATGTGAACTGGTTTGGTAAACCATCATGGACTGAACCTTGTGCCGTCGTTGATAGTTATATTCTGGCTAAGCAGCTGTTTGCAGCAACAAAAGAATTCAGATATTTAGAACTGATGAACCGTATCTATCAAAATGCCATTCGATCCGGTCAAAGAAGTAACGGTGGAGCCGGATGTGAAACATGTCTTTTGCATCATGGCGATGAATTCAAAATCCACACCTATGAAGCTTATTTTTGCTGCAGCATGCGATTGGCTGAAGGCTTCAAACATTTAGTTGAGGGATTAGTCATCACACATCATGATGAAATCATGTTAACAACATTGAATTCTTTCACCAAAAGACAATTGTTAGATGGACAAATAGAACTAAATCTTAATCATCAAAGCAGTCATGTTTCACAGATTTCCGTTAATCTGATCAATGATAACAACGTGAATGGAATGCTATCGATATATTTACCTAAAGATACTGAGATTCTCTTCGCATCTCACGATATCAGTAAAGAAGGACAAATCATTAAAATACCATTAACGTTTGAATCATTGACTCTGATATTTAAAGAAAAACAGAGAACTGAAACAATAAAACATACGTTAGTTCATTTTAAGGGTGATCGAATCCTGACTAAAAAACATCATCGTGATCACCTGGGTGACATGACGGATTTTACAAAGCTAGATCAAAATACCGCATTAAAAGATATTCAAACGTTATAAAGTAAAGATGAAATCATCTCATCAAAAAAGGGATTATCGATTGAACTCGATAATCCCTTTAATATTTAAGAAACGATTAATCTGTTTTGGAGTGTGCTAAACCCAATTCGCTTAAGACCGGTTGAGCATAGGTGACCTCAGCTGGTTTAGATGCAAGGTATGCAACATCCAGGACTGAAAATACGAGTAATGTCACGATTGTATAATGAACCATCCACTGTGTATTATCAACCATACCGTGTGCTTGAGTGACTAGATAAGTAAATAGTAATGCATATTTAGCGACATCCATTGGTTTACGTTTGAAGAGCAATCCAATTTGAACGAAATGGAAGATGAGTGCTGCAATTCCAAAGATTCCACCAGTTGCAAGAACATGGAAGAATGTTGAGTGATAAATTGTAACACGGTTTTGAGCAGGAGCTAGAATGAATAATGGTGTATCCCATCCGTATCCAAAGAGTGGATACTCTCTAAATAGACTCACTGCAGATTGTGGATCATCCCACCACAGTCTTAACCGTCCGGTTAAGAATGCTTCAGGTCCGGCATCAACGCTACTCTTATAGTTTTCAATAATTTGAGTAATCAGTGGAATGTTAAGAAGTATCAGAATAACACCTAAGAGAATAATGAATCCGAGATTAATAATCTGTCGTTTATTTCGTTTAAAGATGGCATAAACGACTGCACCAAGAGCAACAACCACAATGGTTGCCATTGAACCTTTAGAGAATGATAACATAATCCAAATACCGACCCAACCAAGTGCAAACCAAGGAATTAAATTCTTTGGATATTTTCTTAAATAGTAGAAGACAGCAGCACAAGATAAGACGATATGAATTGTTAAATCATTCACATTACCCCAACCAGGCAAATCAACATCATTCACAGGGAAGATATCAAGGAAGTGTTGGTAGAGGTTAACGTTTTGTAAATTAGGATTAGTGATTAAGTTGTTTACAAACATTGCAACCAATTGGAATGATAACATCAATCCAATCATTGCTAAGTTTCTAAACATATAATTCATCTGATTACCCTTAATCGTATTACTGTAGAATAGATAAATAAATAAGTAGACAACACCCATAATAGAAAGAATAAAAGCAGATTGAGTGAATGGGCGATAGATTAGAGGGATTAAGAATGAAATAGCAACAAGGACTAAGCTTAGCCCTAATGCATTGAGTTTTAATTTGACTTTATATTTGATGATATGAACAATAAAACTAACAAAGAAGATAACTGCGACCATAAATCCTAGGATAGCAGGTCCAATCGATTCAATATTAAGTTTATAGATTCCAATCGTAAATAATGCAGTTAAGATGATTGGAAGCGAATAAATCGAGTTCTCATAGAAAAATAAGACCAGAAAAAAGAGGATAGCTAAAACCATCATACTACCAAATGTTGCAGTCATGATTAGATCATCTGGAACAAAGAATTTATATGTCCATATGAAAAATGATAAAACTGCAACTAAAAATATGTATAAGTGTCCAGCTAGAAACTTTTCTAGTCTTTGTTTCATAAGAGAAATAACCCTTTAATTTTCTTTATTTTTTTACGACTCTAATTTTCTTTAATTGTGCAAAGCGAGGAAGACCATTCACTTTTTCAAGTGGTGTTTCCCCTTGAATGAGTGGTAAAGCATAGTTAATAAAGTCTTGAGTTAACCCTTTACCATCAGGTAGAATCCATTCAAGTGGAACTTTCCGTTCCGCATTAGCAACAACTTCAAGTGGGAGAAGTGGGAATTCAGCTTCATAAGGATTTGAACTCTTACGAACGATACCAACAAACTTATCAGAAACACCATTAACAGCAGCTTGTACTGCGAGTTTACCAACCATAAATGCTTCTTCGATATCGGTATTTGATGCAACATGAGCTGCAGCTCTTTGTAGAAGAGAGAATTCGATTGCACGAACCTTCACACCAAAGCGTTCTTTCACGTGTTCAGCTAGAATACTTGCAGTACCACCAAGATTCGCATGTCCAAATGCATCCTTAGCAATTTCAGATTCTAATTCAGGAATGTATTTACCTTCCTTAGTCTTAATACCTTCAGAAACAACTGCAAACACAGATTTACCAGTTTTAAGTAAATCACCAACTTGAGTATAGAACTTTTCAACATCAAATGGTAATTCTGGTAGATAAATTAAATCAGGTTTAACACCACCAACGGTTGCAAGTGCGGAAGCAGCAGTTAACCAACCTGCATTACGTCCCATCACTTCAACAATAACAACTTGTTGATGATCATAAACAGTACCATCTAAGTATAGTTCCATCGTTGATGTTGCAACATATTTAGCAGCAGAAGCAAATCCTGGAGAGTGGTCAATACCAGCTAGGTCATTATCAATCGTCTTTGGTACACCAACGACATTGCAATCCCAACCAGATTTAGCCATAAACTTAGAAATCTTTAAACAAGTATCCATTGAGTCATTTCCACCATTGTAGAAGAAATAACGAATATTATACTTTTTGAAGACTTCAAGTAACTTTAGATAATCCGTTGGATCTTTTTCAACATCCTTTAATTTATATCTAACAGAACCAATCGCGGAAGATGGGGTATATTTCAATCTTTCCAATTCTTTTGGATCTTCTTGTTTCATATCGTAGAAATCTTCGTTTAGAATTCCTTTAATTCCATGAATCGCACCATAAACCTCAGTGATTTCTTCATGTTTTAATGCTTCTAAAAATACACCGGCTGCAGAAGCATTAATGACCGATGTAGGTCCACCCGATTGTCCAAGTAATGCAGCACCTTTTAAATTCTTCATATTTACACCAACCTTTTCATCATGCACTTTCTAGTTTATCAAACTCTTGCATATTATGCAATTCATTTCTATCATTGATTAGCACACATATTTATATATTGTACGTAACTATAGACAAAATGTATAGTGGAGTGTTTGCAAAATGGCTTGTAAAATGCTATCATAAATATAGAATTGCATGAAGCGATTTCGATAACAAATGTCACATTATCAGGGAAAAATGGTGCAATTTGTTTCGAGGTGTTTTTTTTGAGGTTCAAAAACAAAAAACAATCAAGATGGAGGTCAAAAACTTTGACAAAATATGTTTATTTGTTCAGTGAAGGTAATGCATCAATGAAGAACCTTCTTGGTGGTAAAGGTGCCAATTTAGCAGAAATGACAACTTTAGGGTTGCCAGTTCCTCCTGGATTCACCGTTACAACCGAAGCGTGTATTGATTACTATGCTAAGAAAAAAGTGGTTTCACCAGAAATCATTAAGCAAATTGATGATGCATTAGCAGCAGTAGAAAAAAATGTAGGGAAGAAACTTGGTGACCCTGCAAATCCATTCTTAGTCTCTGTTCGTTCAGGTGCTAGAGCATCGATGCCAGGGATGATGGATACAATCTTAAACTTAGGTTTAAACTCAGCAACAGTTGAAGGTTTAGCTAAGTTAACCAATAATCCAAGATTTGCATACGACTCATATCGTCGTTTCATCCAAATGTTGTCTGATGTTGTGATGGATATTTCTAAAGACAACTATGAACATTTACTAACTAAGATGAAGAAAGATCGCGGCGTTAAAAATGATACAGATTTAACGGCTCTCGATATGAAAGAACTTGCTCATCAATTCTTAGCTAAATATAAAGAGCTTAAAGGTGAATCATTCCCTGAAGATCCAAAAGTTCAATTAATTGAAGCAATTAAAGCAGTCTTTAGATCATGGGATAACCCAAGAGCTAATACTTACCGTATGTTAAATAGTATTCCTTATTCATGGGGAACTGCGGTTAACGTTCAATCCATGGTATTTGGTAACATGGGTGATGACTCAGGTACAGGTGTTGCGTTCTCACGTAACCCAGCGACTGGTGAAAATGCACTCTTTGGTGAATACCTATTTAATGCACAAGGTGAAGACGTTGTTGCTGGTATTAGAACACCAAAACCAATTTCAGAATTAAAGAAAGAAAATGCTGACATTTACGATCAATTCGTTAAAGTCACTAAAATCTTAGAAGATCATTACCATGATATGCAAGACATGGAATTCACGATTGAAAAAGGTCGTTTATACATGTTACAAACCAGAAATGGTAAGAGAACTGCTCAAGCTGCATTAAAGATTGCGATTGATTTAGTTAAAGAAGGTCGCTTGACTGAAAAAGAAGCTTTATTAAAGGTTGAACCAAGCCAATTGGATGCCCTTTTACATCCAGGTTTTGATCCAAAGAAATTAAAAGCTGCTAAACCAATTACTTCCGGACTTGCTGCATCCCCTGGTGCTGCAACTGGACATATCGTTTTCACAGCTGAACATGCTAAAAAGGTTGCTAGTAAATCTTATCCAGTTGTTTTAGTTAGACAAGAAACATCTCCTGAAGATATCGAAGGAATGATCGTTGCATCAGGTATTCTTACCTCTCGTGGAGGTATGACTTCTCATGCTGCCGTTGTTGCTCGTGGTATGGGTACATGTTGTGTAGCTGGTGCTGGTGATGTTCACGTTGATGAACATGCTCAAACCATGGAAATCAATGGTGTAACCTATAAAGAAGGTGACTGGATTTCACTTGATGGTTCTACTGGTAAGGTTTATGGTGAACAAATTCCAACTGTTGATGCAACATTATCTCCAGAATTTGCGACTTTAATGGAATGGGCTGACAAATATCGTCAATTAGAAGTTAGAGCAAACGCAGATACACCAAAAGATGCTAAAGTTGCTTATAACTTTGGTGCTCAAGGAATTGGTCTATGCCGTACTGAACATATGTTCTTTGAAGCAGACCGTATTCCTGCAATCCGTGAAATGATTGTTGCTGAAAACTTAGAAGAAAGACAAAAAGCATTAGCGAAGTTACTTCCAATGCAAAGACAAGACTTCATTGGTCTATATCGTGAAATGAAAGGTTACCCAGTAACTGTTCGTTACTTGGATCCACCACTACACGAATTCTTACCACAAGAAGAAAAAGACATTATTGCTCTTGCAAAAGAAATGGGCATTACTGTTGAACACTTAAAGAAGACTATCGATGAATTACATGAAACAAACCCAATGTTAGGACACCGCGGTGTCAGATTATCAGTTACCTACCCTGAAATTGCTGAAATGCAAACCAGAGCGGTTATTGAAGCTGCGATCGTTGTGAATAAAGAAGGTGGAAAAGTCGTTCCTGAAATTATGATTCCACTTGTTGGTGATGTGAAAGAATTACAATACGTTAAGGATATCGTTGTCAAAGTTGCTGATGAAATCATTGCTGACGCTGGTGTTAAACTAGAATATCACGTTGGAACCATGATTGAAATCCCACGTGCAGCATTACTTTCTGATGAAATTGCTAAAGAAGCTGAATTCTTCAGTTTCGGTACCAACGACTTAACTCAAATGACTTTCGGATTCTCAAGAGACGATGCAGGTAAATTCTTAGCCGACTACTACGAAAAGAAAGTATTCGAATCAGATCCATTTGCACACGTTGACCAAGATGGAGTTGGTAAATTAATCGAAACATCTGTAAAACTTGGTAAATTAACAAGACCAAACATTAAATTAGGTATTTGTGGAGAACACGGTGGAGATCCAATCTCTGTAGAATTCTTCCATAGAGCTGGTTTAACTTATGTATCTTGTTCACCATTTAGAGTTCCAATTGCACGCTTAGCAGCAGCTCAAGCAGCAATTAAGAATCCCAGATAAATATAATTAAAAAGAAATCCTCAAGCCGTTTAATGACTTGAGGATTTTTCTTATTGATTAAGGTTGAATTATGATACTTGATCCATCAGTTACAACAGTTGGTAGTTTACCATCCCAGACATCATAATAAAGTTGTTTTATAACAATTGTTGAAATTTCTTGAATGGTTAGATATCCACCAGTCGCATTCGTTTCAAATTCGATTCTTGCTGCCGCATCTTCAAATTGAGCTGCATACATGGTTTGAATTGCCGTCACTGCAACTGCATTTAAAACAGCTTGTGCTTCTGCAGCTTTTTCAGCAACAGCTAAATCTGAGTTAGCCTTAATTAAAGCAATCTGAGCCTCAGTTTCAGCCTTGATACGATTGGTTTCATTAATGACTGCTTGTTTAGCTTGTTCTTGTTGTGCAATTTGAATTTCTTGAATGGCTTTTGCTTTATCTTGAATAATTTGTTCGATTTCAGAACCAGCATCAACATCATTAATAGAAACAGAGACTAATGTAATGTGGAATAGTGCATCTAAGTCAGCTGTTAATACTGTTTGGAATTCTAAACGAACTTGTTCTAAGGATTGACCCATGATATCAAAGACATCATATTGAGTCGTGACACTTTGTAGATTCTTTTTAACAATTGAGTTTAATTGATCTTCTCTAATATCCGTATTACCAGTTGTTCGATAGAATAAACCAGCGTCTTCTTTTAGAATCTTATAAATAACGGTGATTTCGAATTCAGCATAGATACTATCTTCTGTTTGAGAGAAGACTTCGATATAAGATGTACGATTGGTTGTAGAGATTGGGGTGACTTGTCTAAATGGGGATTTAAAATGTAATCCTTGAGCATAGGTTTCTTGTAAAACCCCACCACCAAGCTCATCATAGATAATACCAACTTCATTGGGTCCTACTTTAGAAATTAATCCAGTGAATAAGAATAGAAGTGGAATAATTGCTGAGAGCATGAGTAAACTTGGATGTTGACCTAAAAAGGTTTTAGGTTGACGTTTCTTGAGTTGAATACCAATTAAAATTGAACCAACGAGAATAACAATAAATGAAACAATAATACCAATAACTAATTGCATTACTTTCTCCTGTAATTTATATTTTTAACACACTTTTATTATAGGACAAATTTACAGAATTCATTAGAATTTAATAAATAATTTTCAAATATTTTTTCACAAAAAAAGGATGTCATAAACATCCTTTATGTGTTAAATAATTCCTTGTTCGAAAGTGGCTTGTGCAACCTTTAAGAAACTGTAAATATTAGCACCAAAGAGTAAATCATTTGGTTTGTTATAGAGGATTGATGTTTGATGGATATCATGGAAAATCTTTCGCATGATTTCACAAAGGATTTCATCAACCTTACTCACTGGGTATTGAATGAATTGATGGTTTTGAGAGATTTCTAATCCTGAAACCGTGACGCCACCCGCATTTGCAGCCTTACCTGGAGCAAAGATGACATGGTGCTTTCTTAAGAGTTCAACACCTTCTTTAGTGGTTGGCATATTAGCGCCTTCAGCAACTAACATGACACCATTTTTGATGAGTTCTTGACACGATTCTTCATTTAGTTCGTTTTGAGTTGCACATGGGAAGGCAATATCACACTTAACTTTCCACATTCCTTTAGGGTCTTTATTAAAAGTAGATTCTTTATCATATTTTAAATAATGACTAATATCTAGCTTTTCAATTTCTTTTACTTGTTTAACCCATTCTGGATTAATCCCATTCGGATTATATACAAATCCACTAGCATCAGACATTGCTAAGATCTTAGCCCCTTTTTCTTTCACTTTAATCGCAGCGTAAGAACCAACGTTTCCAGAACCAGATATGATGACATTCTTACCATTAAAATCAGTTTGAAAGATGGTTGCTAATAATTCTTCAGTAAAGTAAATTAAACCAAATCCAGTGGCTTCCTTACGACCAAAGGATCCACCATAAACCGGGTGCTTTCCCGTAAAGGAACTATTAAACTCTTGAGAGAGTTTCTTATAGTATCCATACATGTAACCAACCTCTTTTTGAGAGACACCAATATCACCTGCTGGGATGTCAAAATCATTTCCGATATAGTGATATAGTTCACTCATATAGGCTTGACAAAACCGCATGATATCCTCATCACTACGCCCTTTAGGATTAAAGTCCGCTCCACCCTTACCACCACCCATTGGTAGTGTTGTTAAGGCGTTTTTGAAGGTTTGTTCAAAGGCTAAAAACTTCATGATAGATAGATTTACAGAAGGATGGAAACGAATTCCACCTTTATAGACACCAAGGGCAGAGGAATGCTGAACGCGGTATCCTTTATTGACTTCAATTTCTCCCTTTTGGTTCATCCATGCAACTCTAAATTGGATGATCCGTTCTGGTTCAACTAAGCGTTCGATTAAATTGGTTTTAATGTAGTTAGGATATTGTTCGATAATCTCATCAATCGAGTGAAACATTTCATAGACGACTTGTAGATATTCTGGTTCATGTAAAGAATTACTTTGAGTTTTGTTAAAAACCGCATTTAAATATTCACTTTTAAACATGAAAAAATCTCCTTTAGTTACTTATATCATAGCACAGATAGATGATGATATGTGAAACATCATATTGTTTAACGTCAATGGTGACTTTTTATGATAAATCATATATAATAACAGTTGCAAGAAGGTGGGGTATGGCTATGGAAAGAAAAACTAAAATTGTATGTACCATCGGACCAGCATCCGAATCAGAAGTTATTTTAGAACAATTGATTGAAGCTGGGATGAATGTTGCTCGTCTTAATTTCTCTCACGCAACATATGAGGAGGCTACGACTCGATTCAATCGAATTCGTGAAGTCTCAAAGCGCTTAGGAAAATTTGTTGGTATTTTACTTGATACAAAAGGACCTGAAATCCGTTGTGGAAAATTTGAAAATGGAGGCGTTGATTACCTAAAGGGTGATTTAGTGACTGTCAGTGCTGAACCAATCCTTGGTAATAAAGAAGCTTTCCATATTGACTGTAAGGAATTATTTAATGACATCAAACCTGGTCATTTTATTTTGATTGATGATGGAAAGATTCGTTTAAATGTTTTAGAAGTTGTTAAAGGTAAAGAAATCAAATGTGAATTATTTAATACTGGAAGAATTAAGAACAATAAAGGTGTCAATGTTCCAGGGGTTAAATTATCCATGCCTTTCATTTCTGAAAAAGATCGTAGTGATATCATTTTTGGTGCACAAACTGGATTTGATATGATTGCCCTCTCATTTGTAAGACGCAAACAAGATATCGTTGAAGTTAAAAAAATCTTAAAAGAAGTTGGTAATGAAAAGATTGATTTAATCGCTAAGATTGAAAACCAAGAAGGTATGGATAACTTAGAAGAAATCTTATCTGTTGCTGATGGTGTGATGGTTGCTCGTGGTGACTTAGGGGTTGAAGTTTCAACTGAATATGTTCCAC
>JAEYXZ010000118.1 GCA_023431045.1 Bacillota bacterium
CCAACTGGTAAGCCATTTGTTAAAGTGGGAGATCCGGTTAAGAAAGGTCAAGTTGTTTGTATTGTAGAAGCGATGAAGATCATGAATGAAATAACATCACCAACCGATGGAAAAATCGAAGGTGTACATTTCAAAAATGGTGATGTCGTCGGATACGATGAGACTTTATTTACTGTGACTGTATAATGGGTCAAAATAAAATTTTAGTAGCGAATCGTGGAGAAATCGCGGTGAGAATAATTAGAGCCTGCAAGGAACTAGGAATCCCTTGTGTGGCTGTTTACTCTAAAGCGGATGAATCAAGTTTACATACAAAATTGGCAGATGAAGCTATCTGTATCGGTGGAGCTAAATCGAAGGATAGTTATTTAAACATGCAAGCTGTCTTATCTGCAGCCATTGCATCAGGTTGTAATGCCATCCATCCCGGATATGGATTTTTAAGTGAAAATGCTAAGTTCATCCAAATGGTTGAAGCGTGTGGCATCAAGTTTATTGGACCATCCGCTAACGTGGTTAGCCAATTAGGAGATAAAGCAACAGCAAAGCAAATAGCTAAATCCAATGGTGTTCCAGTCGTCGAAGGATCCAATGGCATTATTGAAACCAAAGAAGAAGGAATTAAGATTGCAAAACAGATTGGTTATCCAGTCATGATTAAAGCATCTGCTGGTGGTGGTGGTCGTGGAATCGCGATTGCCTATAACGACCAAGAGTTCCTTAAGGCATTTGAACTAACGTCGTTAGAAGCTGAAACATCATTTGGTGATAAATCTGTTTATATAGAACGCTATGTTGAAAATCCAAGACACATAGAAATTCAAATCATGGGGGACTCTAAAGGTAATGTCGTTCATCTTTTTGAACGCGATTGTTCAATGCAACGTCGTAACCAAAAAATGATTGAAGAAGCGCCTTCTTCATTTTTAAATGAAGAAGTTAGAAGAAAAATGGGACTAGCAGCAGTAAAACTTGCTAAAGCAGTGGGTTACGAAGGAGCTGGTACAATTGAATTCTTAGTTGACACACGTGGGAACTTTTATTTCATGGAAATGAACACTAGAATCCAAGTTGAACATCCAGTGACAGAAATGATTACCGGGATTGATCTAGTTAAGGAGCAAATTAAAATTGCATATGGTAAAGAGCTATCATTTAAACAAAAAGATCTCAAAATTATGGGACATGCTATTGAATGTCGAATTAATGCAGAAAATCCATTAAATAATTTCATGCCAACTCCTGGACATATTGCAAAAGTTCTTTTCCCAGGTGGTTTTAATGTACGTTTTGATTCACATATCTATCCGGACTATGATGTCCCTCCTTTTTATGATTCAATGTTAGGTAAGCTAATTGTTTTAGCTCCTAATCGTAAAGAAGCAATCCGTAAAATGCGTATTGCACTTGAACAATTAGTCATTGAAGGTATTACAACAAATATCGAATATCAATATGCGATTATGCATTCTCCAGAATTTATCAAAGGAACCTATGATACAGGTTTTATCGCTAAATTTAACGGATTACTAAAAGGTGATTACAGTGAAGAACTTACTCGATCAACGTAAGCGTTTATTGCTCCGTTTTCAGGAAGTCATTCAAAAAAGACCCGTTCAGGCAAAACCTGTTGATATACCAGATGGTGTATTTACTCAATGTGAGCAATGCAATAGTGCTATATATAAAGAAGATTTAATTAAAAACCTAGATGTATGTCCATACTGTGGTTTTCATTTTAAGATTAATGCGAAAACTCGCATTGCTTATACGCTTGATGAAAATTCATTTGTAGAAATTAATTCGAGTATCGAATCCAAGAATCCACTTGATATGCCAGATTATGATGATAAACTTGCTAAAGGTAAGCGAATGTCAAAAATGAATGAGGCATTTGTTTCTGGATCAGGAACGATCAATGGAATCAAAGTTGCATTTGGTGTACTAGATAGTTATTTTATGATGGGTTCAATGGGTTCTGCAGTTGGTGAAAAGGTCACTCGTTTGATTGAATTTGCTGCAGAAGAAAGATTACCACTCATCATTTTTACCGCTTCAGGAGGCGCTCGAATGCAGGAAGGAATATTATCCCTAATGCAAATGGCGAAGACCTCTGGAGCACTTAATAAAATGGATATTGAAGGTTTATTATTTATCAGTGTAATGACAAATCCTACAACCGGTGGAGTCGCAGCAAGTTTTGCATCTCTTGGTGATATTAATATCGCAGAGCGATCATCCTTAATTGGTTTTGCTGGAGCAAGAGTCATTAAACAAACGATTGGTCAAGATTTGCCTTCAGGTTTCCAAACGGATGCCTTTCAACTCGCTAAAGGTCAAGTTGATTTGGTCGTTTTAAGAAGAGAAATGAAACAAACTCTATCGAATATTTTAAAACTTCATCGATATGAGGTGAGACCATGAAAACCGCTGAACAAATTTGGGAACGCGTTAAGTTAGCTCGTAGTCAAGATCGTCCAACTGCAGTTTCACTCATCAATCAGTTATTTCCTGATTTTATTGAACTTCATGGTGATCGTCAATTTGGTGATGATGCAGCAATCATTGGTGGTATTGCATCTCTTGATGGTATACCAGTCACAATCATTGCAGAAGAAAAAGGTAAGAATACCGACGATAAAATTAAAAGAAACTTTGGTATGCCTCATCCAGAAGGATATCGTAAAGCACTTAGATTAATGAAACAAGCAGAAAAATTTAATCGTCCAATCATTACGATTATTGATACTCCAGGGGCATATCCTGGAATTGGTGCTGAAGAACGTGGACAAGCTCAAGCAATCGCGCTTAATTTAAAAGAACTCATGAATCTAAAAACACCGATTATTGTTGTCATACTTGGTGAAGGTGGATCAGGTGGTGCGTTAGCTATTGGTGTTGGTGACTATATATTAATGTTTGAAAATGCGATTTATTCGATTCTTTCTCCTGAAGGATTCGCATCGATTCTTTTTAAAGATAGTACAAAAGCGAAAGAAGCAGCTGTTCATATGAAATTAACGGCTGATGATTTAAAAGAATTCAAAGTTATTGATGAAATAATACAAGAAGGAAAAGGACTCAATATAGAACCTGAAGTCGGAATGTCTGCTTTAAGAAAAAGTTTAACTAAACAGATAACTAAGTTATCAAAACAATCAGTCGATACATTAGCTGAAAAGCGATATATAAAGTTTAGACATATGGGTGAATATACTGAAAGTGTGATGAATCATGAGTAATCAAAAAATTAAAATCGTATCAACCGGTCGTTATGCACCAGAAGGTGTACTTACCAATCAAGATTTTGAACGAATGGTAGAAACCTCTGATGAATGGATTACAACTAGAACTGGAATTAAAAGACGTCATAAAGCAGAAGGTGAAAACGCAATTGATTTAGCGTATAAAGCAGCACTGGACGCGATCAAGAAGTCGAATTATGATGTTAGAAAGATTGATCTAATTATTGTTGCAACCATTACTTCTCCAGTGACAACACCATCGGTTGCTAATCTAGTTCAAGCAAAACTTGGTTTAAATGATAAACATGTGATGTCATTTGATATTAATGCTGCATGTAGTGGATTTGTATACGCCTTAGAAGTTGCATCAGGTTTACTAAATGCTGGAATTTATAAGAGTGCACTAGTTGTTGGAACTGAACATATGACATCCATTCTAGATTATACTGATCGTGGTACATGTATTCTATTTGGTGATGGTGCAGGTGCAGCAATCGTTGAGAAATCTACCGATAATAAAGATGCTGTATGGTTTTATAATGGCGCAAGAGGTGATGATGGCGGTATTCTTTGGATTGATCCAATCGTTAGAATGGATGGAAAAGAAGTTTATAAATTTGCCGTTGACATCATGCCAAAAGCAATGGAATCCGTTTTAAAACAAGCCAATCTTACGCTAGATGATATTGATTTGATTATTCCCCATCAAGCGAATCTTAGAATCATTCAAAGTGTTGCTAAATCACTTAATTTGCCACTTGAAAGATTCTTAATTAACATTGAAGAATATGGTAATACCTCATCCGCTTCAATTCCGATTTTACTTGATGAATATAAAGACACTCATAAAGAGGTCAAACGCGCTTTATTAATTGGTTTTGGTGGTGGCTTCACTTGGGGTGCAGCTATCATCAATGTGTAGGTGAAGAAAATGAAATTAGCGGTTTTATTTTCTGGCCAAGGATCTCAGTTTCCCGGTATGGGACTTGATTTTATTGAAAAAAATCAACATGCCAAACTACTCATCAATCAATATTCAAAATATCTCGAGTTAGATTTAGTATCACTGTTAAATGATGTAGAAAAAATCAATGATACAAGATATACTCAACCACTGATGGTGAGTGTTGAAATGCTCATCCATCATATTTTAACGGGTGATTATGAGTTACGAATCGATGGATATGCTGGATTCTCATTAGGTGAATATGCTGCATTTTATGCCTCTGGTATTTACCATGATGAAGTCTTACTCAAACTCATAAATGAACGTGCACAATTGATGCAAGATGCTGCTAGACTAACCGATGGTGCAATGGCTGCAATTCTCCAACTAGAAGATCATGTGGTTGAAGAATTATGCTTATCAGTAACCGATGATGAAGGAATTGTCGTCCCGGCTAATTATAATTCACCTAGACAACTCGTCGTCTCTGGGGATAAAGATCGCGTGTTAAAAGTGATTGAAAAAGCGAAAGAAAAAGGGGCTAGAAGAGCAATTCTACTTAATGTCTCTGGTGCGTTTCATTCACCATATATGCAACAAGCAGGATATTTACTAAGAAGTTTTGCAGGAATGTATATACCTCATAAAAATACTGCACCAGTTTATGCAAACTCAACGGCACTACCGCTTAATGTTTCAAATATACTCGATGAAATTGAAACACAAATTCAATCACCAGTCTATTTCAAACAAACGATTCAAAACATGGTTAAAGACGGTTATACCCATTTCCTAGAAATAGGACCAGGAAATGTCTTGGCTAGTTTAGTGAAAAAGATTAATCCCGATGTCAAGGTCTATAATGTTTCAAAATATGAAGATATTGAAAATATAAAGGAGTTATTCTATGAATTTAAAAGATAAAGTTGCTTTAATTACTGGCGGAACAACCGGAATCGGTCGTGCCATTTCATTAGCACTAGCTAAAAAAGGATGTAACATTGCAGTAAACTATTTTGTTGGACCAGAAGAAGCTGATGCATTTGCAAAAGAACTAGAAACCTTAGGTGTTAAAGCAAAAGCTTTTTATGCGGATGTTTCAAATTTTGAATCATCAGAAAAATTAATTAGTGATGTTGTTGCGCATTTTGGTACACTTAACATTGTTGTTAATAACGCTGGTATTACTGATGATGCACTCATTTTACGAATGACAGAAAATCAATTTGATCGCGTTATAGGAACCAATCTTAAAGGGGTATGGAATGTTTCTAAACATGCTGCAAGACCACTTTTAAAAGCGGGTTATGGACGTTTAATTAACATCGCATCAGTCATTGGTGAATATGGCAATGTTGGACAAGTCAACTATGGTGCTGCTAAAGCAGGTGTCATAGGGATGACCAAAACTCTTGCAAAAGAATTTGCAAGTCGTGGAGTTACTGTTAATGCAGTTGCACCAGGATTTATCGAAACTGCGATGACAAAAAGATTACCTGAAGAAGTACGTTCGGAAATGCTTAAGCATATTGCACTTGGAACTTATGGACAACCAGAAGATATCGCGAATGTTGTTGCATTCCTTGCTTCTCCTGAAGCAGGATATGTCACAGGTGTTGTCATTGATGTCGATGGTGGACTTGCGATTTAGTATTAAAAAACTTTTTATAATGTAAGGATGGTAAATATATGAAAAGACGTGTCGTTATTACCGGTTTAGGAGCGATTACGCCAGTGGGTAATACAGTCGATGAGACGTTTGATGCCTTATTAAAAGGGAAGAACGGGATTGCTCCGATTACTCATTTTGATACAACCAATTCTAAAGTCAAACTTGCTGGTGAACTTAAAAATCTAGATTTAGAAACCTACGTCGATAAAAGAGATATTAGACGCTCTGATCGTGTCATGGTTTTAGGGTTGGTCGCAGCAATTCAAGCATATGAAGACTCAGGGTTAAAACCAGAAGATTATGACCCATTTAAATTTGGTATTTTTGTCACATCAGGTATTGGTGGCTTAAATACGATGGAATCAGATATCTCAACTAAAGCACTTCGTGGTGCTGATCGTATTTCACCATTCTTTATTCCAAATTCAATTGTTAATATGGTTGGTGGAATGATTTCGATTCGCTTTAAAGTCAAAGGACCAAATATCCCAGTCGTGACAGCATGTAGTGCATCCACGAACTCAATTGGTGAGGCATTTAGATACATTCGTGATGGATATATTGATTTAGCTTTTAGTGGTGGTTCTGAAGCATCTGTGAATGAAACTGGTGTGGGTGGGTTTGCTGCATTAAGAGCATTATCCATAAATCCAGACCCAGAAACAGCATCCCGTCCTTTTGATAAAAACCGTGATGGGTTTATTATGGGTGAAGGTGCAGGTGTACTGATTCTTGAAGAATACGAACATGCCATGAAACGTGGTGCTAGGATTTATGCTGAACTTGTCGGGTATGGTGCAACATCAGATGCATTCCATATGACTGCGCCAGATGATGAAGCAGAAGGTATTACTGAAGCATTAAAGATTGCCCTAAGAGATGCAAAAATTAAGCCAGAAGATGTCGGTTATATTAATGCTCATGGTACATCAACCTATTTAAATGATAAAATTGAGACATTAGGAATTAAAAAAGCATTTGGTGAACATGCTTATAATCTAAACATTTCATCAACAAAAGCATTGACTGGTCATATGCTTGGAGCAACCGGTGCAGTTGAATCTATTGCTGTTATTAAAGCTTTACAAAGTGGAAACATTCCAGGGACTTATCATTATGCGACACCAGACCCTGAATGTGATCTAAACTACACCCCGAATCAATATATCCATAAAGATTTCCAATATGGTGTTAATATTAATGTTGGATTTGGTGGACAAAATGCAGTTTTAGTATTTAAAAAATATGGAGGATAATTTATAAATGCCGTTATTAGACAAAGAAGCCATTAAAGGTATACTACCTCATCGTGACCCGTTTTTACTTGTTGATGAAATTGAAGAATTAGTTGTTAAAGAAAAATGCGTTGGAATCAAATATGTTAATGCCGATGAATACTATTTCAAAGGACATTTTCCACAAAAACCGGTCATGCCAGGTGTTTTAATCTTAGAAACAATGGCACAAGTTGGAGCTGTGGCATTATTATCTGTTCCTGAATTCAAAGGTAAAATTGGATATTTTACAGGTGCAAACAATGTCAAATGGAGAAAACAAGTCGTTCCAGGTGATGTTTTAAGAATTGAAGTTGTCTTAACAAAACTACGTGGTGCCTTTGGATTTGGTGAAGGAAAAGCGTATGTTGAAGGACAACTTGTCTGTGAAGCAGAGATTTCGTTTGCTGTTGCATAATCTATGGCAAAAGTTAAATTATTAGAATTTAAAACAATCTCATCCACTAATGATTATCTGAAAGAAAATTATAAAGATTTTTCATCCTTTACAATCGTTAGAGCAGACTATCAAACCAAGGGCAGAGGGCAATTTGAACGACTTTGGAAGTCTTCAAGAGGTGCTAATTTATTATTCTCGTTGTTACTTAAGGATGTTGCTTTAAATCAGTTGATCACGATTAAAGAATGGGTTAAGAGTTCGATTTTTGAGTTGTTAGGGTCTTATGGACTTGATGTCCACTTTAAAGAGCCTAATGATGTCTATGTTGGTGAGAAAAAGCTTTGTGGTATCTTAATTGAAACATCTAGTTCAAGTAATATATATGATTATGTTATTATTGGGGTAGGGTTAAATGTTAATCAATTGTTGTTTTCAGGATTTAAAGCAACATCATTGAAAATTTTAACCAAGAAAAACTTTAATGTGCGTCGTGTGATGTCACAATTAACTGCTCATCTTCTAGAAAATTATTTTTAAATCGAGGGGGATTTAAGTATGACGATAAGAAGAATGATTATCGTTTCAACGTTTGCAGCATTATTGGTGATTGCAACCTATATTACGATCCCGATGCAACCTGTTTCATTTACACTTCAAACGATGATGGTTGTTTTAATTGGTTTTCTACTAAAACCAGTAGATGCCTTCTTAACAATTCTAGTCTACGTTTTAGTAGGTCTCACAGGTGTACCAGTATTTTCTAATTTCCGTGGTGGATATGAGGTTATATTAGGGCCAACTGGTGGATTCATTTTATCGTTTTTTGTAACCGCAGTGGGTATCTCCATTTTAAAATCAGAAGATCATAATTGGGTCATTGATATTCCAATCATGGTATTCTTTGGGTTCGTCGTTACTTACTTAATTGGAATTCCGATTTTTATGAATGTAACCAGCAATGATTTAAGTGGAAGTATTACCTATTTCACACCATATTATCTTTGGGATTTTCTAAAACTTGGACTGGCATTTACAATCTACTTAATGTTACCTAAAGAAATCACAGAAAGAATCTATTCTTACAAATAACACGATGGCTTCAATGAGCATTTATAACCTCATTGAAGCCTTTTTATATTATAATTAGAGTAACAATGAGTCAGATAAAAGGGGGAAAATAAATGAAAGGTTTTTTATCATCATTGGTTTCGTTTGCACATAGTATGGGGGGATTAGTTGTCGTTATTATTATGGCAGTTTGGCAATTAAGTCCATTAGGTTTTGGTAACATCAATTTCTCAGTCGGTTGGCTGGGTGGTTTACTGACTAGTTTAATTGTCGGATTTGCGATTGTTTGGTCACAATACAAACAAAGATATTTATTAGCACACGTCATACTAGCATTGATATTTGCAAGTGCGGTTTCACAATTATTCAATAGTCTTCTTGGACTAAACTTCACTGGTTTAGGATTTGTTGAATCAATTATCACTACTGTGGCTTTCTTATATGCACTAGGAGTCGTTGTTGGTGAATTACTCGTCTCAAGACCTAAACTTGCAACTTATCCATCAAAGGCATTGTTCTCACTATTACTCTTTGGTATTGCTGTGTATCTAGTTTACGGGTTTGGTATGTTATTGCTCGCTTTAGTTCCGATTGTCGTTGCATTATTATTGGGTTCTAGATTAGTCGCTTTATTATATGCTGCAGCAACACTGGTTAGTTATGTATTTAATAATCTAGGTTTTATCATTAGCTTCCCAAGTCAATATGAATCTTACGTTTTATTACTCATCTTTGGTGCAGCACTCGTCTTCATCGGGATGGATCTTTATAAAGCATTTAAAAATCAAGAAGCTTAAGCCAAATAAATATTTGAGATAAACCGAACCCAACACAAGGTTCGGTTTTTTTATTTTCTAAGAAATATGTGAAAGTTTGATTCGGATTGCATATCCATTCTTACCCTCAATGTTTCATGCTATACTTTTTTACAAGGAGTGATTTTTTATGCTTGATGTACTGATTATCGGTGCTGGTCCAACTGGGCTTTATGCTGCCTTTCTTGCTGGACTTAGAAAACTTAATGCCGCAGTCATTGAATCTAGTAGTGAACCAGGTGGACAATTAACCGCTGTTTATAAGGATAAGTTTATTTATGATATACCTGGATTTCCAAAAGTTACTGCACAAGACTATATCAAAGAACAAGTTAAACAATTTTCACGTTTCAGTAATGATATTCCAATCTATTATGATGCTGAAGCATTAGATATCATATATCGTGAAACCTATTATGATGTTGTCACTAAACATCAAACCATTCAAACCAAAACCATATTGATTGCTCATGGTGGTGGTGGATTTGTGCCACAGAAGTTAAAGATTGATCAAGAGTTCGATAACATTTTATACTTTGTCAAAGACTTAAAAGTATTTAAAGACAAGAAGGTTGCTGTACTAGGTGGTGGTGATAGTGCACTAGACTGGGCAGTATCAATTGCTGAAGAGACAAATGATGTTACCTTAATTCATCGCAGAAATGAATTTAGAGCATTACCAACAACAGTGGATGAATTTAAACAAAAAGGTCATATTTTAACGCCTTATGTTGTTTCCCGTGTTGAAGGTGAAGGAAATCTTGCAAAAGTGCTTGTCTTAAAACATGTACAAACCCAAGAAGAACTTAATATTCAAGTTGATTATATTCTTGTTAACTATGGATTTTTATTATCAAAATCGAAATTAGAACAATGGGGAATCACTGGTGAAAAAGGATTAATTCAAGTTGATTATACAATGAAGACTAACCTTGATGGTATATATGCAGCCGGTAATGGAGTCGCCTATCCTGGTAAAGTTAAATTAATCTCAACTGGCCAAGGGGAAGCAGCTACCGCAATTCAATCTATCACCAATAAACTCTATCCAGAACGCGAGAATAATTTCGAACATTCATCCTCAATTATTAAAGAATAAGGTCAAACATCACGAGCTTTCGTGGTGTTTTTTTATAGATACTAAAAAATAAACCAATAAATTGGTTTTAAATTTTGTTAAAAAAAAGTAATGCATTAGTATTGTGTTTTGCACAGTACCTATGCTAATATAGTAGTGTGCAATACACACATGGAGGTGTTAAGATGAAAAAACAAATCACCTTAGAGTTCGAATTTGAAGGGAAGAAGCTTGTTTTAGAAATTAATTACGGTAAAAATAAAGACCATTCTAAAACAGAGGTCGTTAAATGAATGCACAATTCAAAAAAGGAATCGTCGAAATCTGTATACTAAAAGTGATTTCAGAGGAAGAAATGTATGGGTTTGAAATCATTGAAAGGTTATCAAAGCGCTTAGATATTAATGAAAACACGATTTATCCGATTTTAAGAAGACTCACTGAACAGGGACTTTTCACGACTTATACTAAAGAAAGTCAATTAGGAGCACCAAGGAAGTATTACAAAATAACAACTGAAGGTGTCGAAGCATTAAAAATATATCAGCAAGAATGGACCGAATTTCTAAATAATGTCATGGCCATTTTAAAAGGAGAACAACATGGATAAGAAAACATATATTGAGGACCTATTTAGATACTTAAAGAGTCAGAAGGTCAGACAAACGGACATTAATAAAGTCATTGGTGAATATGAAGATCTTTATGATGAAGCAAAAGATAATGGATTATCTGATGATGAGGTTATTAAACAATTAGGGACACCAGAATCGATTTATGAAGAACTAAAAGACGATTTAAGACATGAAGAAAATCAAACGCATAAAATCGTTGGTATAACACCTTTTGTCTCAATCATTATTTTCTTTCTGTTAGGCTTCTTAGCTAATGGTTGGACGTATGCTTGGATGGCATTCTTATTAATTCCAGTCACAGCCGTCATTCTAAATGTTAAAGGGAAAGATAAATTTGTTGCATTAAGTCCATTTATTGCTGTTGTTACCTTTATGTTAACAGGGTTCTTAACGGGTATTTGGTATCCAACATGGCTTGTATTCCTGTTGATTCCAATCCTGGCAATTATTCTTAATGTTGAAGATAAACATAAATTAGTTGCATTAAGTCCATTTATTGCAACCATTGCATACTTCATTACGGCATTCTTATACCCACCATTTTATCTATATGGATGGTGTGTCTATGCGTTTGTTTTACTTGCTGCTGCATTTACCGATCCAATCACTTGGAAGAAGTTATTCTGGGCAGTATTAACCATTGGTGCAGTTGTTGCTCATCTACTGATTGGCTTTAATACCGGTTTATGGCAATATGCTTGGATTGTTTATGCAGTACCAGTATTATTTGGAATCTTTGTTCATGAGTTAGAAATTCGGATTAGTATTTTTAATAACTGGAGAAAAAACCCATATCTAACGTTCATTGGGTTATCGGTTATCCTAATCTATTTAGTAGTATCTATTGCATTTAATGCTTGGTATTGGAGTTGGATGATTATCTTAGTAATTCCTATGCTTGGCGTTTATAGCACACAAAAATTCCATTATCCAGTAGCTTATGCTCCATTTGTTGCAACTATTCTATTTTATTCGACGGGCTTTTTCTTAGGGTGGTGGCAGTATTCTTGGATGTTCTTCTTAATGATTCCAATCTTAGGCGTGTTATCGAGTCATAAAGATGAAGAATAAGTTTTATACGTAAATTAATTCTAATTGGGTGGTACCATCTTGAAATAGCGTCAAGAGGGTACCACCTTTTTTATCTCTAGTGCCATAGGTTAGCATACCGATTTGATTAACATAAGTCATCGTAATACCTTCATAGAGAACACTTGTATTATTGAGGTGGTCATGACCATGAATGGTGTTAATGGTAGAACCTAAGTCTTTAATTAAGGTAAACATACCGGTGTTTGTCATCAGTGAAACAGGTTCACCTTGACTACCAGCAAGAATTTCACCGGTTAGTAGTGCATCTTTCATTTCCGGAAGTGCAACATGGGTGATGAGTGTACTAGGGACTAAATTACCAGCATAATCACTCATTCCTTCAACTGCCCACTGATAAAATGCCTTTTGATTGTTAGTGATTGGTGGTGATACTTCACCAGTTGTTACAGTGTCAAGCAAATAGAAGTTGTGGATGATATCATCGTTACTCATAAAGGTGATGATTTGGTTACCAGCACCACCAAAATCATTAGGTCCATATCGATAAAAGCTATAGAGTGAGTCAAGGAGCTGTTTCGACATATAGTTTTTAGTATGACGTCCAAAATCATCATGGTTACCAAAAACTAAGGTCCAAGGTAGTTCATATGAA
Organism: Bacillota bacterium; assembly: GCA_023431045.1. GTDB lineage: Bacteria > Bacillota_I > Bacilli_A > Acholeplasmatales > Acholeplasmataceae > Acholeplasma. The sequence goes on from JAEYXZ010000118.1 coordinate 12,839, forward strand.
TCCATCGTTTGAATTAATAAATCAAGTGCTTCCCCATTCCATGGTGAAAAGGTGTTATCACCAACTAATATAATCATGTCAGGATTAGCTTTTTCAACCGTTTCATTCATCAAATCAATTGTAAAATGATCAAAGAAGTTCAAGAAATGAATATCAGTTAAGAATAAGATATCAATGGAGGTATCAAATTCGATGATATGTGTATGTTCATCAAGTTCAAATGTTAAATTTTCTTGCCAATCAAAACCCATTGGATTGGCATCAATTCTAAAAAGAGTATAGATAAACAAACCACCAAAAATGAGGGTTGGTATAAGTAAGACAAATAACGTGATGGTGACGACTTTAATTAATATTCTCTTCATAATTTAATGATACTATAAATAATACTTGACAAGTGAGGTTTTACATTCAAGGAAATATCAGTTATTTTTAAGCTTTTTTGTTATAATTGTTTTAGGTGGTGGAGAAGATGATTAAACGATATCAAAGGGATATTTTAGAATCAATCTGGAGTGATGAGAATAAATTCAAAACTTATTTGAAAGTCGAACTTGAAAGTTTAAAAGCGTGGCAAACACTTGGTATCATTCCTAAAAGTGATGTTGATTTGATTTGTCAAAAAGCAACCTTTAAACTTGAAGATATCAATGCACTAGAAAGAGAAACTAAACATGATTTAATCGCCTTTACAAGGGCTGTCTCGATATCACTTGGACCAGAGAAGAAATGGTTTCATTATGGATTAACGTCAACCGATGTAGTTGATACAGCTTATGGGGTAATTTATAAAGAAGTTAATGAAATCTTAGAGCATGATTTAAATGAGTTTATTGAAATTTTAAAACAACAAGCACTTAAATATCAGATGACACCAATTGTCGGTAGAACCCATGGCATGCATGCAGATGTGACCTCGTTTGGTTTAAAATTTGCACTTTGGTATGATGAGATGCTTCGCCATAAAGAACGTTTCCAAATGGCAAGAAACCACATTGAAATGGGTAAAATTTCTGGTGCAGTGGGTAATTTTGCCAATGTACCACCAGCAATCCAAGATATGGTATGTCGTGCGCTTGGTATTGGTTCTGCAAAAATCTCAACTCAAACACTTCAAAGAGACCGTCATGCATTTTATCTACAGACCATTGCACTCATCGGTACAACCCTTGAAAAAATTGGGATTGAAGTCAGACACTTATCAAGAAGTGAAGTTGGAGAAGTGGAAGAAGCTTTTGCACCAGGTCAAAAAGGTTCATCAGCCATGCCACATAAGAGAAATCCAATCGCATCTGAAAACATTGCAGGAATTGCAAGAGTCTTAAGAGGGTATGCAACGACTTCCTATGATAATATGCTACTTTGGCATGAAAGAGATATCTCTCATTCATCAGCAGAGCGAATCATTATGCCAGATGCAACTACTTTACTAGATTATGCATTAACAAGATATGTGAAAGTATTAAAAGATTTAGTCGTCCATGAAGACAAGATGAAAGAAAATATTCATCTAAACTATCAAGTCATTTTCTCCCAGAGAGTTTTGAATGCCTTAATCGAAAAAGGACTATCAAGAGAAGAAGCATATGATCTCATTCAACTACTATCTTTTAAAGCAATTCAAGAAAAACAGGCATTCCAAATACTTCTAAAACAAGATAAAGTGATTCAAAAACATCTATCAAACAAAGAAGTTGATGCATGCTTCACACTCGAATATTACTTAAAAGAAGTCAATACGATATATCAAAGACTAGGACTGATCTAAAAGATCAGTTCTTTTTACATAATTTGCACATCCTAAAGTTGAAACATTCTCAAGTGATATAATGAAAGTATCAAGGAGGTTTTTGAAATGACAGTGACAGAATTTCTAAAAAAACATGAACCAGCTAAATATGTATTAACTGATCGAATGAAAACACCAATAGGTGCAGATTGGTTAAAATGGATTAAACTTGATGAGACACAAGTTAGAAGTTTCGATATTTTAGCAGATGGAACTTACCGAATTCAAACAGATTATATGCAAGATGCATGTTAATTAATGGATTTGGACAATCATGAATACCCAGAAGGACTAAATCCCTTATTCGTTTAAAGGATTGAGTCCTTTTTTCTTAAGTATTTAAACTTGGTTAAATATAATTTAAACCATCAGATTTTAAACATTCATTTTTCTTGAATAAAATAACGTGAAACGATTGACAATTAGAGTGATTTATATATAATATATTCGATTTAGTTTATTATTGTTTAACCAAAAGTTATGTATGACTAAACATTAAACAAGATAAACTCTTTATTTTTTACTGTGAGTAAACTCACATAGAAGGGAATAATCATGGCAGCTTTAATTACCTTAAAAGATGTGACAAAAGAATATAATGGACAAGTCGTCCTAAGAGGAATCGATTTAGAAATCGCTCCAAATGAGTTTGTCACCTTCTTAGGACCATCAGGTTGTGGAAAAACAACCACACTTAGAATCATTGGTGGATTCATTGAGCCATCAGCGGGAGAAGTATTATTTGATGGCGTGGAC
>JAEYXZ010000031.1 GCA_023431045.1 Bacillota bacterium
GTCATATCCTTGATAAGTCCAGCGGAAACACCTCCGGCTTTACCAACTTCTATGAAACCATCTTGAGGTCTCGTATACATGAGATATTGCTGATTATAAAATTCAGGATGAAGAATACAGTTTCGCTGTTGAGGACTTTTAGTCACTAAATTCGGTAGTCTTTCCCAAGTGACTAAATCTTTTGTTCTAACAATGCCTGCAGCTGCAATTGCATCCATACTTTGTGGATTTTTAGGATCAAGTGATTCACTACAAAAAACACCATAAATAAATCCATCCTCATGAAGAGTTAATCTCATATCATAAAGATTCGTCTCTTGATCTAAACGATCGAAAATAACTGGTCTTACAAATTGAAATTGATCAATACCAGTGTGACTTTTAGCAAGTGCGAAGATTGATTTTCGATCAGTGCCTTCTAAGCGAACAACGAGGTAATAAGTGTTATTAAATAAAATCGCTCCACTGTTAAAGACAGCATTAACACCTAATCGTTCAATGCCATAAGGATTCGTTGTTTCATCTAAGTCAAAACGCCAATTAACAGGGACATGATCACTTGTTAAAACGGGATCATGATATCGATTAAAGATCCCATTATATAAGTCTTTACGTATTTTATTCTTTTTTTGAATTAAAATACTTTGAGTTTTCATTAGTTGTTTAATTGCTTTATTCATCCCTTAACTCCTTTAATAATTCAATGCACATGCGTCCGTTATGATAAGGACATTTCCAATTCGATGCCAGTGGCTGATTTAAATCAGGTTGTAAATCTTTGTTAATCTTCCAGTACCATTCACCTGAGTTTTGATTGATTTGATATTGTAAGATAAAGTCTAATAATCCAAAGACGCGATTCATATATTTATCTTTATGTCTTTTTGAATTCTTATAGAAACCAACAATCGCTTCTGCTTGCATCCACCAAATGTGACTATCATCATTCTTACCATGAATAAGTTCCGCTTTTAATGCTTGATTAATGAATCCTTCTTGATCAATGAAAGAGCATAGTTGGTCAGAAATTTCGTATATCTTGTTTTGATATAAAGGATTCTTAATTGCATCAGCTGCATCATCTAGTAACCAACTTGCTTCAATATCATGTCCAAAGGAGTGATAGTCTGCGATAGATTCCATTTGATGATTGAATAATACTTCTAGACGTTTGAGTTTTGGATTATAGATTTTATTGATGAAAAGATCAAGAAGCGATTCAATTGCTTCCTTGGTTTCAATACGACTTGTGATCTTGTAATAGGTCGTATAAGCTTCAAGTAAGTGTAACAATGAATTCATTGTTCGATCCGCTTTAATCCCATTATCAGCTAAGCGATTATGGAGTGTATCTAATTGTTCAATATAACCGTAAGAATCTTTATACTGGGTTTCAATCAAATCAAATAATCGATTTGATATATTTAATGCTTTAGTATCTTTGAAACTATCATAATACTGTGAGATGGCATAAATCCCAAATGATTGATAATAAATATGTTTGGTGGAGTCTGTTATCTCTCCTTGATAATCGCTTTCCCATAGAATCGTTCCATCTTGATCCATAAGCTTTTCAGTAACAAATTTAAATGCATGATTTGCTAGTAGTCTAAATTCTTCTTGGTTGTCAAACTTATAAAGGTACGAGAAAAACCATAAGATTCTAAGTTGCAACATCGCACCTTTATTGGCTTTATCATTAATTTTTCCGTGATTGTCTACATATCCGAAAAAACCACCATGATTCTTATCTATGAGTTTTTTCCAGAAAGGGATGATGTTTTGGTATAATTCTTTTCTTATTTTCTCTTTAAACTTCTGCATATTTCTTTATATATTCAACAATCTCATCAAGCGTTGTGAATGCAAGTCCAATATAACTATCCGCAGCACCATAATAAATTGCAATTCTTCCAGTTTGTTTTTCATATAATGCAGAACAAGGGAAAATAACGTTTGGAACAAATCCTTTTTCTTCATAATCTTCACTTGGTGTTAATACCCAATTTCTTGAACGATACTTAACAATTGAAGGGTTATCTAAATCAAGAATAGCTGCTCCCATACTATAGACGAATCCGTTTGCGGTCCCCGTGACTCCGTGATAAAAAATCAACCAACCATCTTTAGTTTCAATTGGTACACTTCCGCCACCAATTTTGACGTTTTGCCACCAAAGATGGTTTTTACCCATAAGGAATTTGTGGTTACCCCAAAATTCCATGTCTTTAGATTCACTAATGAAAATATCGCCAAATGGAGTATGACCACTATCTGATGGACGAGATAACATTAAATACTTCCCATTCACACGTCTTGGAAATAATACACCATTTCGATTAAACGGTAAAAATGGATCACTTATTTTCTTGAATGTTTTAAAATCTTTCGTTGAAACAAGACCTAATGTTGCCCCATGATTATCGGTACAAAAAATCGAGTAATAAACTCCTTCAATTTCAACCAATCGAGGATCATACATATATCGGTATTCAACCAATTGATTTTGTTCATCATAGACTCTGATTTTATGTTCTTCAATATTCCAGTTAATACCATCCTTAGAATATCCCACATGTAAAAATGGTACACCATCATGTTGTTCAGCTCTAAAGACACCAACAAAACCATCATTATATGGTAAGACGGCACTATTAAAAATTCGAGCGATATTAGGAATTGGATATCTTTTAATGATTGGATTTTGAGAGTATCTCCATACCGGTTGATTGAGATCTTTAGGTTTATTTTCCCAAGGAATTGATGCATAAGTTTTATTCATGATTTATTCTCCATTTTTCTATTCTTTAACTGAGCCTAAGACAAGACCGTTGTAAATCCATTTTTGTGAAATCAAGAAAACAATTAAGATTGGTGCTGCTGTAATAACGATACCTGCGCTGATGACTTCCCACTGTGCAGCATATGGCCCTTGGAAATTAAATAGGGCAGTTGATATCATCGCTAAATCAGATGATGGCATAAATAAGTACGGTGTAACGAAGTCATTATAGATAGCGACCCCTTTAATGATTGCAACCGTAATGGCTGCAGGCATTAATAACGGTAAGATGATCTTAAAGAAAATCGTAAAGTAGTTAGCACCATCCATCATCGCTGATTCATCAAGCGATACTGAAATGTGATCTAAAAACTGTAACATAATATAAACTGAAATGATATCCGTCCCCGAAAATAAGAGAATACCTGCTAATCTTGTGTTAAATATTCCGGCGAATGATACAATTTGGAATGTTGCAATATTATTCGTAATAGAAGGTAACAATGCGGCAACTAGAAATAATCCTTTAATGAGTGAATGTCCTTTAAATCTAAATCGGTGTAAAACATATGCAGTCATTGCACCAGTTATGACAGATATAATGAGTGAAATAACTAAAATGACTCCGGTATTGAAGAACCCTAATAACATATTTCCATCAAGAAACGCAGTTATATAGTTTTCCAAAGTGAAATTAACCGGTAAGGCAAAGACATTACTATCCAAGAATTCACTCGAGTTTTTAAATGATCCAAAGATAATCGGTAAAAGTGGCATAAAAACAATTAAGACCGCTCCAACTAAAATGACATATTTAAAAATTGAGAATATAAGTGGTTTTATTCGGATTTGTCTTTTTCTAAGAGATTGTTGTTGTGTCATGTGAGCACTTCCAATCTATTTTTTTTAAGCTCAATTGTGGTCACCTCTTTTTTATCTTTAAAGGCAAACATTTGAAGTAAAGTGACACTAACAATAATTGCGAATAGAACAAACGACATTGCAGATGCGAGTCCGATTTGTAGATATCGGCCATTAATACCTAATTGGATGGTTTTTATCACAAATGTTGCAGTATTCCATTCCCCACCAGTCATAATAAGTGGTAATTCATAGACACTCACTGCACCTTTAACAGAAAGGATTAAATTAAGTAAGATAATATTTCTGATTGATGGGAAAATAATATATCTAAACACTTGGAACTTATTTGCGCCATCCATATCAGCCGCTTCATAAACTTCAGCTGAAATCGATTGGATTGCACCAATAAACATCACAAGATTAAATCCCATGTATTTCCAAACAGAGACACTAGCAAGTAATACATTATTGATAATATTTTCTCTTAACCAATCAGTTGTTGAGTTTTGTCCAAACCAATTTAAAACTTCATTTAGTACTCCATTTTCACGAAAGAAAAAAGTGAAAATTAATCCAACTGCAATCCCATTAATGAGATAAGGGAAAAATAAGACACCTTTGAAGAAATTCTTAAATTTGACTTTAAAACTAAGGATTGTTGCGAGTAATAATGCAATAATCATTTGAACGATTGCACCAATAAAGTAATAAACACTATTGAATAATGGTTCAAAAACATCCACATTTGTTAAAATCGTCTGATAATTCAAAAAACCAACAAAAACAGGTTCATCAGTACCACTCCACTCTAAGGTGGAGATTGCTGCAACCAATCCAGTAGGCAAGTATGTAAATATTAAGAGTAATGCTATGGGTATAATCAAAAACAGTGTTGTGATCACTCTTTTTTGTGTTTGGTATGACATAAATTCTCCAAAAGTGTTTAGTTGAGTTTTTTAACAGATTCTTTAATAACTAATTTGCAACTTAAGTTGATTCGTTCTGGAACGTTAGTTCCATTTAATAAATTATCGATGATTTTGACCGCTGATTGAGCAAGACGATCTTTGCCAACTTCCATTGTTGTAATCCCTAAATCATGGTGTGCTTCTAGTGGAAAGTTATCGTATCCAACGATTGACACATCTTGAGGAACTCGATAATTATGTTTCTTTAAAACATCGATCAATCTTTTAGCGGTAATATCGCTATTACATACAAATGCAGTTGGCATTTTTTCAGGTAAGATTGGATCGATGATAAATCCTTCTTCATTACGGTCATTAATATACCATTGAGGACGAGTTTTTAATTCATAATCAAGCATACATTTGTAGTAACCCATTGCACGATCCATGATTGAAGTTGTTTGAGTAATATCTCCAACATATACAATGTCTTTATGTCCTTGATCAATTAAATACTTGGTGAGTGAGTAACCACCATTGTAGTTATCCGCTACAACTGAGCTGACTGGTAAATACAAATCATAAAAATCTAGGAAGATGACCTTTTCTTGCATTTCAGTGGTGATTTTATTGAGGTATCTCTTTCTCAATTGACCCACTAAAATCACAGCATCAACTTTATTCTCAGATATTATTCTTGGCATTGTCTGTTCGTTTTCTGTTTGTGCAGAAACAATTTCTAGAATGCCAAAAAGACCTTTCTTGATGAGTTCAACAAGTAAACTTTGATAAAGGCTCCAATAGTATGAATGTTCTTCAAGATATCTCTCACTAATTAGAATCCCGATATTGTTTTGTCTTCCGGTACGCATTGCTTGTGAAACGGTCGACATTTTATATCCGAGTTCTTGTGCCTTAGCTTTGATTTTCGCTCTAAGATCTTCACTCACACCATCTTTATCAGCTAGTGCTTTGGATACGGTGACCGTACTTACACCTAATGCTTTTCCAATATCACTCATTTTTACTTGTATCTTCATATAACTCACCTCAACCTTAATTTGGTTTAGTACCAAATTCTTCTATGACTGCATTAATTCCATTGTTCCATTTTGCTTGTATATCTTGTAATAATTGTTTAACGGTAACTGATGATTTGTTATCTCTAACATCAAATGCATTAGCAACAAAGTCAGTAATCCATAACGTATCCCAAAGAGCAATTCGCTTTTCATCGGTTGGACCACTTGCGGCATTTCTTTCCGCATGGGCAAGTGCACCTTCATAATCTAGTGGTGATGGCGTTTCTTCAACTAAAATCACACCGGATGCTTCAAATGCTGCAATTTTCTCCGGATAAGCTGATCCATCTTTTGGTGGAATGTTACCAGTTTTACTTGCATAATTGAAATCTTCTACCAACCATTTTGCAAATGCTTCAGCGATATCTTTATTCTTTGAGTTTTTAGCCACTCCGATGGTGTAATCTGCGGCGATCGATGCATACATATCACCATTTTCTTTCGCAAACGGATATGGCATATAGCCAATGTCTGCACTACGACCAGCTTCAACTGATTCAGCAACTTCTTCAAATTGTTGAATTGCCCAACTACCGACTGAGATTGCCGCAATTTTACCTTGAGCAAACCAAATTTTACTTTGTTCCCATTGATCAATTGTTGGACTTGATTCGACTAAATCAGATGCGATTAAGTTAAATAGTAGTTCATACATTTTACCAATCGTTCCCGCTTCATCATTTGCTTGATTCCAAAACGCATTTTGATCCCACGGTAAGATTAAGTTTGGATAATCAGGATCTCCTGATGCACTAATGACACCACCAGCCCATTGAGCTAAGCCCCAACCAGTTGCTGTTTGAGTGTGGAAAGTTGCCTTCCAATCGGTGATATTTGCTTCTGCATAGGTTTGGATTTGTTCCATACCCTGAATAAACAACTCTGGTGTCGTTAATGTTGCTGGATCTACTCCCGCTTTATCAAAGACATCGTTATTAATGAGGATTCCCGCTGATTGTAAACCAATCGGTAATCCATAGACTTGATTGTTAAATGCTTTTGTATTGATACCATTCCAGCCTTGATTCTTCATTTCTGAAACAGTACCAAATGGTTTAAAATATCGATCTAAATTTCGAGAATCAACCGTTTGTGGAATTAACAATACATCGCCATAATTATTTCCGCTTAATCTGGTTGAAACGACGTTTTCATAATCAGTAATAGTTTCGACTCTAACTTTCCAATCTGAGTCTTGATACTTTAGTTCAAATTGTTCAACCGCTTCTTTTAGTAAAGTGTTTCTTAAATCGGTTCGATTTGTTAAAAAGACAATTGATTTAGAGCCTGTATCACATCCTGCTAGGACTAATAATAATAGTAATAAAATTCCAAGCCAAGTTTTCTTCATGTATACTCCTTTTAATACAAACTCTTATGTAATAAGTATATCACTTACTTAATCGATTAGTTTGTAAATTAATCAGTACATGGGTGCACAACCGTGCACCCATGTATGATACTAATTTTTATTCAACAACTTCTGGTGCTACAAATGAGATCATTCCTGAAACAGTTTCAATTTCTGCTGAGATGTCTCTTAATGGTGTTGCGGATAGGTTGAATCCGATATACTCATATTCACCCCATAGTGTTTCATCTAAAACGACACTTCCAGTGATGTTATCCGTTCTATATAGTGGTGTATAAATTCCATTTTCATAACTGAAGAAGACAACTCTAAACTGATAACCTTCTTCAATAACAACTGTTGTTCCTAAAGCATAATACGCTTTACTTAAAACATTTGATGCAATAAATTGTGGTGAGTTAGCACTATTAGTGTTAACAGCCGTTTGTCCATTATACCAATAACCCATGACGAAGTTTAATGGCTCATCAACATGTGTTTCTTCTTCATAAATACTAAATGTTAAGACTGTCGTTGCAGCTGTTTCAGCTTCTTCGGATAGATCACGAGTCGGTACTGCTGAAATATTGATTGATATATATTGATAATCTTCATAGAGTTCGTCTGATAATACAACATCACCAGTGAAATTAGCTGTACGCTTCATCACTTTATATCCAGTATCTGGTGAGAATGTTAAGAAACTAACTCTAATTTGATATCCTGCTGCAACAGTGATTAGTGTATTTGCAGGCATTGCTTCCTTCGATAAGACGTTAGACGCTAAGAAGCCTTTAGAGAAACTATCAGTTCCTGGAGTGATAACGGATTTACCATCTGCCCAATAACCACTAACAAAGAATAACGGTTGATCTTCATGAGTAAAGTTTGGTTTTGGATTTAGGGTGAATAGTCCCGGTAATGATTCTAAACTTCCTGATAGGTCTGATGATGGAACGGATGAGATATTGAAGCCTAAGTATTCATAATCTGCCCAAAACGCATCATCTAAAACGATTGTTCCAGTCATGTTCGATGTACGATATACGACTTTATAAACACCTTTATTATCATAACTAAAGAAGACCGCTCTCACTTGATATCCTGTTGCAAGAGTAATACTTTGATAACCTGAATAG
>JAEYXZ010000046.1 GCA_023431045.1 Bacillota bacterium
ACACACAACAGATTAAACACGACTACACGAAAGAACCACCACATTATCTCTCATATGTTAAAGAAATTTATGATGTTTATGATAAAAATTTAACCGTTGATGATATTGTCATTACGGATTTAGTTGACTATCAAAAGTTAGGATTATATGAAGTTATTTTTGAACTCACAGATCCACAAGGTTTAAAGACGATTCAAACACTATTTGTTGAAGTGACAGATTTTAATATACCCACATTTGAAATTGCGACAATGAAAATTACCCAAGGAGAATCATTTATCTATAGTTCATATGTTAAAGCATTTGATGACTATGATGGTGACTTGTCACATTTAGTCAATATGAGTCCATCAACCATTCCAACGCATATACCAGGTATTTATGAAATCATTTTTTATGTATATGATAGCGCTGGAAATTATGCACAAGAAAAAGCATTCTTAACCATTACTGAAAAAGATGTCTATCTCGACTATGTTTATTATGGGATAGGCATTGCTCTAGTTCTATTTATCTACACCATCTATTTCTTCTACAGAAGAAGACATCCCAAAATCACTTAATTTCGTGTATAATAAAGCCATACGATTAAGAGGTAATAAGAATGTCAATATTGGTTGTTTATTGGACTGGAACTGGAAATACTGAAATTATGGCTGAAAAGATTCTTGAAGGGATTAAAAAAACAGGAATCGAAGTGGATTATAAAACGATTGATCAAGTATTACCATCCGAAATAGAAAATTACGATAAGGTTGCTTTTGGATGTCCTTCAATGGGGATCGAGCAATTAGAAGAAGATGAGTTTGAACCATGGTTTATGGAAGTTGAACCATTACTAGGAAATAAGAAAATCGCACTGTTTGGATCTTATGGTTGGGGTGAAGGCGAATGGATGGATTATTGGGAAGAAAGAGTCCAAGCGCTTGATGTACAACTATTTGAACGTGGATTGAAAATAAATTCAACGCCATCATCAAAAGAACAAGCTGATTGCGTCGCATACGGTGAACGATTCGCAAACTTTTAAAAGGATATAGCTTGCTATAACCTTTTTTAAAATCTTAAAGGGTATTGAGGTGATTATGTGATTGGTAGTATTTATCTACAAAGTTCATATTCATTACTACAATCAACCTTATCTCTAGATGAGTTATTTGTGGCTGCAAAAAAGGCATCTTATGATGCTGTTTTTCTTGCTGATGATACCCATCTTTATGGTCTTTTTCAGTTTTTAAAGAAGGCTAAAACGTACCAGATTAAACCAATCATTGGATTAAAGATTAACTTAAACTTTGATGAAACACCCATTGAACTGTTAGTTTATGCAAGAAATGATGAAGATTTAAAACGATTAATTAAACTATCATCTGTTTTATCACTCAATAGTATTTCATTTACCATTGAGGACTTAAAGCAAGAATTAAATGACTTAGTCATCGTTATACCAATGATTCAACAGTGGATAAAATCGAACTATTTGAATCGCGATTTAGTTGTAAAACTTGTTAATGAACTAAAGCAGATTTCTAAACAGGTTATGTTTGGAATTAGTCTACAAAGCGATGAACTCAAACAAATCTCAAATCATTTTGTTCAATACGCTAAGGAACTTAATGTTTTAGTATTACCTGCACATAAAACAAACTACCTAGATCAAAACGATGCAAAAACTTTTGAAGTCTTACGTAAGATAGAAAATCAGATGACTGATGTTAATCTGAAGGAAGATTTATCATTTCTTCACGGCAAAGATTTACATAACCGCTACCAATCATATCCAGAAGTCTTTAAGAATTTAGATAAAGTATTTGGTCAAACTCAGTATCATTATTTAGAACAAAACTTCGAAATGCCTAAATACCCGACACCGAAAAATTCAAGTGATAAAGATTATTTAAACGCACTCGCAACAATGGGGTTAAAAAAACGATTAGAGCAAAATAATATCGCAAATCAAAAACCATATCAAGAGCGACTACAAATGGAACTTAATGTTATTAATGAAATGGGATATAATGACTATTTCTTAATTGTTTATGATTTTGTTAAGTATGCTCGAACCAATCAAATCTTAGTTGGCCCTGGAAGAGGTAGTGCGGCAGGAAGTTTAGTTGCATACTGTTTGGGAATTACTGAGGTTGATCCCATCGAATATGATTTACTTTTTGAAAGATTCTTAAATATTGAACGACGGACCATGCCTGATATCGATTTGGATTTTCCGGATACTAAACGTGATTTAGTCATTGAATATGTTAAAAACAAGTATGGCAAAAACCATGTTGTAACGATTACAACCTTTGGTAGTTTTGCTGAACGTTCATCGATTCGAGATATCGCACGAATCATGAAGTTCGATCAATCAAGAACCAACGCCATCATCAAAAGTGTTTCATTAGGTAAACTGGATGAAACCGATTATGAAGCACAAGAATTAATTACTGTTGCTAAAAAAATCGAAGGACTCCCAAGACATACTGGAACTCATGCTGCTGGTGTGATCTTAAGTAAAGAAGATTTATCAAACTGGGTACCGCTACAAAATGGTCCACATCAAATTCTCCAATCACAACTAGAAGCAAGTGATCTTGAATCACTAGGATTCTTAAAAATTGATTTCTTAGGCTTAAGAAACTTAACCATTATAGAAGATGTCCTAGCAGCTATTGAAGACAACGTTAAACTATCAGAAATACCACTAGATGATGAGAAGACATATCAAACGCTTCAACAAGTAGATGTCAGTGGAATCTTCCAACTAGAATCTCAAGGAATGAAACGAGTTCTTAGAGAACTTAAACCGAATCAATTTGAAGATGTGGTTGCACTACTTGCACTCTTTAGACCGGGACCGATGCAGTTTATTGATGACTATGTCAGAAGAAGACATGGAGCATCTTATGATTTAGTCGATCCATCGATTGATGATATCTTGAAAGCAACTTATGGAATTATAGTATATCAAGAACAAATTATGAAGATTGCACAGCATTTTGCGGGTTACAGGCTTTCAGAGGCAGATTTACTCAGACGTGGTATTTCAAAAAAAGATAAAGATATTCTTGATCAAGAAAAAGAACGATTTATTTCACGAGCTGTATCAAACGGTCGAAATAAAGAATTAGCAGAAAAGATTTACTCTTTTATTGAAAAGTTTGCAGATTACGGATTTAATCGCAGCCATAGTGTTGCTTATGCATTACTTGCATACCAAATGGCTTATTTAAAAACCCATTATTATCAAGCATTTATGACTGTTTTACTAAGTAGTGTTGCATCATCAGAAACTTTAGTTTCAAGTTATATTGAGGAGATTAGAGCTAAAGGTATTAAAGTGCTACCACCAGATATTAGATATTCAAAAGGACAATTCATCATCATCGATGGAAAAATCATCGCACCACTTTCATTAATTAAAGGAATTGGTTATTCAACCATTGACAAGATTATCATCGAACGTGAAAAAGAACCGTTCCAATCATTTATGGATTTTAAAACAAGAATGCAAGGAATCATAAATGATAAGACAGTTGAGTCGCTCATTCATAGTGGTGCACTCGATGCGTTTGGAATGAATCATCGCACAATGTTTGAGAAACGTGAGCTTTCTTCAAGTGGATTTGAGTTATTCTTAGATGATTATAAAGAACAAGTCTTTGAAGAATTTGAATTTGATCAATTAAAACAATTTGAAAAAGATGTTTTTGGTTTCAATATTAAATATATTCATGATAATACCTTAAATGACTTAATGGTTAAACATCAATTAAAACCCATTTCTGAAAAAGATACTTTCATTCATACCATCGTTAAGATTATTAAGATAAAGGAAGTTACAACAAAAAAACAAGAATTAATGGCGTTCTTAACATTAAATGATGGTACAATATCGATTAGTGCAACATTATTTCCTCAGGATTATCGGAAATATCAGGAATTATTAAAGAGTGAATATATCATCATTCAAGCACAAAAAGATGTTAAAGGTTATATTATAAAATCAATTAAAAAAGCATAAGGAGAAAAAACATGCCAGATAAATTACTATTAGAAAAATATGCAAGACTCGCAGTTCAAACTGGAGCTAATGTTCAAAAGGATCAAGTGGTTGTTATTAGAACAACAACCGAAGCGGTTGAATTATCAAGAGAAGTTGCAAGACAAGCCTATATCGCAGGAGCGAAGAAGGTTCATCTCATTTGGGCTGATGAACTAATCTCTAGATATGGTTATGATTATGCATCAACTGAAGCTTTAAGTGAAGTTCATGGCTTTACTATTGATCAATACCAATACTTTGTTGATCAAAAAGCGGCCTTCATTTCAATCGTTTCACCTGTACCTAATGCACTTTCAGGTGTGGATTCAAACAAACTTCAAACGGTATCTACTGCATTCCAAAAATCCATTCAATTCTTTAGAGAACATACGATGGGTAATGGTAGTCAATGGACAATTATTGCAGCATCAAACCCAACATGGGCTAAAAAGTTATTCCCAACCTTATCAATTCCTGAAGCGATTGAAAAATTATGGGATGCAATCTTTAAGGCTTGCCGTGTAACAAAAGATAATGACCCAGTTGAAGATTGGAAGAAACACAATGAAATGTTACACAAGCATAACAAGATTCTTAATGATTTAAACTTCAAATCACTCCATTTCACGAATAAATTAGGAACTGATTTAGTTGTTGAATTAATTCCTGACCATATTTGGGCAGGTGGACAAGAAAAAGGACGCAATGGTGTCGTCTTCAATCCAAACATCCCAACTGAAGAATCATTTACAATGCCTTACAAATGGGGAACTCGTGGTCGAGTCTACGCGACTAAACCACTCAATAATCAAGGACGTATCATTGATGGTTTCTGGTTAGAATTTAAAGATGGTAAAGTTGTTGATTTTGATGCGAAAGTAGATAAAGAAGCACTTGAAGCAATTTTAAATACTGATGAAGGATCAAGATATATCGGAGAAATTGCATTAATTTCTCATGATTCCCCAATTAGTAATACAAATATCTTGTTCTTAAATACTTTGTTTGATGAAAATGCATCATGTCATATGGCACTAGGTCGTGCGTATCCAATGAATGTTAAAGGTGGATACACCATGTCTAAAGAAGAACTAGAAAAGAAAGGTTACAATAACTCACTTAATCACGTTGACTTCATGTTTGGTTCAAGTGACATGAAAGTTGTTGGAACCAAATTCAATGGTGAAAAAGTAATTGTGTTTGAAAATGGGAATTTCAGCATTTAAAGGATAGCAATATCCTTTTTTTGTTGCATATATTTTGACTATATTTCGAATTCGTAATAATATGGAAGTATCATATTGTAGGAGAAAAGAAAATGTCATTAAAAATAGGTATAATTATCGCTTCAATACGCGAAGGAAGAAATGGAGAAGTAGTTGCAAATTGGGTTTTAGAACAAGCTTTAAAAAGAGCTGATGGCAACACTTATCAATTAGTTGATTTAAAATCATACGATTTACCATTCTTAGGTAGAACACCTAATGAAAGTCAATTAAACGCAATCACAAAATGGTCAAGTGATATGGCGTCATTTGATGGCTATGTCCTTGTTACACCAGAATATAATCACGGTGTACCAGGAACTTTAGCAAATGCTTTCCAATTCCTAAAAGCGGAAGTCCAAAATAAAGCTTTAGGTTTCGTTGGTTATGGATTCTTAGGTGCTGCACGCGCAATCTTTGGATATCGTTCACAACTCGTTTACCAACAAATTGCGATTGTTCAACAACAATTAAATTTATCACTTAATCTAGACTTTAAGAATGTTGATGGAAAAATGGTCTTTGAACCAGGTGAGTATCACATCGCTGAAATCAATACACTACTTAATCAACTTATTTCTTGGAGTGGAGCGTTAAAGTCAATTAGAGCGTAAAAAAAACAGCTTCGGCTGTTTTTTTATGGAATAAAGACAATACAACTAGGTTCTGGAACTTCTCTTGTTTTAATAAACTTCAAATCTCCAGTTTTCGTATTTCGTTCAAAGATTGCAATATTATTTGAGTGCATGTTACCCACAACCAAATAAGACTCATCTAGAGAAAGATTAAAGTCTCTTGGATGTTTACCATGAGATTGATAGATTTTTTGAAGTTTTAATAAACCATCATCAAGAACATGGAAGTGAGTAATCACATCGTAACCACGATTGGATACATATAAGTGTTTTTGATCATTGGTTAATCTAATTGCTGCTGCAGTAATCCCATTAAAATTTTTATCGATAGTTGGATATCGTTTAACGATTTCTCCTTTTTCATTAAAGACATAAATTTCATGTGAGTATTCAGTTAAACAGTAGACCCATCCTTTTTCAGAGATGACTAAATGTCTTGGTCCAACACCTTTATTCAATGTAATGTCTTTTTTTGAAACTAGTTTAGAATCTTTATTAATCTCATAAGTGAAAACGGTATCTAAACCAAGATCAACAACAAATAAAAGTTGTAGTTTTGGGTTATAGACAACTTGATGGGCATGAGAGCCGGTTGGATAAATGATTGTTTGGATTTTTTTTGTTTGAGTACCATCAAATTTATAAGCTGACATTTGTCCGACATGGTAATTAGCAGTAAAAATCATTTCTAGAGATGGTTCATAAAAAATATGAGCTGGTGCACTTGCTTCACTGTGATCTTCGTAGATTAAAATATTGTTTTGATAGATTTCGATACCACCGCGAGCGATTGTAAATAAGTAACCTTCCTGAAAGGTTAAATAAGATGGATTAAATAACCGATTATACAAAACAATCGAGTCATCATCAACTTGATATATTCCTTCACTCTTGTCTTTGGTATATGTTCCTACTAAGTATTTCATTCATGAAACCTCAACTTTCGGTTTCTATTATAACATCACTTTATCGAGTTATGCTATAATGGGTTATGTTTTTTACTAGGTGAGGTTTTTATGCTAGATTTAGGATTTGCACTCAATGCAATTCTACCAATGATGATTATTATCTTTGTTGGCTATTTATTAAGAATGATTGGAATATTGACAGATGAATTAACTAGAGGACTTAATCGTTTGGTATTCGTCCTGCTAATCCCGATTTTCATGTTTTACTCGATTTATAACATGGAGAACTTCCATATTGATTGGAATTTATCAGTATTTCTCGTCGTGATGATTCTAATACTTGCACTCCTTGGATGGTTAGTTGCTGTATTTATGATCAAAGATCAACAAAGTAAAGCAGTCATTTTACAATCAGCGGTTAGAGCGAATGCATCATCCGTTGGTATACCTGTTGTGATGTCAATTGTCTTAACCGGTATCAACGCAGAGGCAAATATTATCGCAATGACAGGTTTAACCGTCGCACTTTATAATACAATTGGAGTTATTGCCTTCCAAATTTTTGACACAAATCATGAACGTATTCAAATACTTCCAGTTATCTGGAAGGTATTAAGAAATCCTGTTATAGTTGGAATCTTAGCTGGATTTGTTGTCTTATTATTAAGACCATTGATTGGTGAGATGTGGATTAAAAATCATGTCCCGACGCTTTATAGTGCAATTGGATCGATTGCCTTAATTGCTGCACCTTTATCACTTATAGCATTAGGTGGAACCTTTGAGTTCAAATCCGTTAATTCGATGAGAAAAGAAATTATTGCAGGTGTCTTGTTACGTTCTGTCATTACTCCTTTAATTGTCTTTACTGCTGCAATCCTCTTTAAAGATATGATTGGACTTGATGCTAATCATTTCCCTGCTTTACTAGTCGTCATTGTTCCAGGGCTTGCCGTTACTGTTCCACCGATGGCACAGCACATGAAGAGTAACTACAAGCTAGCCAGTCAATTGGTAGTCTGGACATCTTTAACAAGCACGGTAACCATGTTTATTTTGATTGGACTATTACATGGTCTTGGGTTGATATAATTTGTTGGTTTGTTTGATAGAGTATGATATAATGAATGAGTACAAATTAGCACACATGGAGGTCTAGCTCGTGGCAGCTGTATATGATAAGATCAAATCTTTGATCATGGAAGAACTCTCAGTTGATGAAGCAATCATTACTCCCGAAGCACGTCTGGTTGAAGACTTAGGAGCGGATTCAATCGATGCAGTCGAATTGATTATGACAGTCGAAGATACTTTCGCAATTGAAATTTCTGATGAAGTTTTACAAAGTATTAAAACTGTGAATGATTTAGTTTCGTATATCGAATCTAAACAATAAATAAAATTCCCTCCGAACGAGGGATTTTTTATTTACTATGGTAGGAATTTAACTTATAATAGAGATATGTGAAAGTAGGTAGATTTGGATGATTCCATATAATTATAACGAAATAGAAAGAAAGTGGCAGAAGCACTGGTTAGACTTAAAGATTTTTAAGACTTCTGTCGATCGATATCATCCGAAGTATTATGTTTTGGATATGTTTCCATATCCATCAGCAGCTGGATTGCATGTTGGTCACGTCGAAGGCTATACAGCAACCGATATCGTCTCAAGATTTAAGAGAATGCAAGGCTTTAATGTCCTTCATCCGATGGGATGGGATGCTTTTGGTTTACCAGCTGAACAATATGCTCTAGCAACCGGTAAAGACCCTAAGTCTTTTACGTATCAAAATATTAAAAACTTTAAACGACAAATCATTGAAATGGGTAAGGGGATTGACTGGGAACGTGAGTTTGCTACCGCAGACCCTGAATACTACCGATGGACCCAATGGATTTTTAAACAACTTTATGATAAAGGATTGGCTGTATTAAAAGAAGTTGAAGTTAACTGGGCTGAAGGCTTAGGAACTGTCCTTGCTAATGATGAAATTGAAGTTATTGATGGACAAATGGTTTCTGAAAGAGGACATTATCCAGTCGTTAAGAAACCAATGAAGCAGTGGGTACTTAGAATTACAGAATATGCTGATCGTCTTCTTGAAGATCTTGATTTAGTTGATTGGCCAGAAAATCTAAAAGAAATGCAACGCAACTGGATTGGTAAATCCAGTGGTGCAATGATTGATTTTAAGATTGAGGGTTCCAATCAAGTCTTTAGTGTCTTTACAACAAGACCGGATACACTTTATGGTGCAACTTATTGTGTGCTTGCACCAGAACATCCAATTGTCTTAGAGATCACCTCTGAGGATGAACTTTTAGATGTCAAAGCGTACATTCAACAAACCAAATCTAAAACTGAACTTGATCGTCAAACTGATAAACAAAAGACAGGGGTATTTACTGGTGCTTATGCAGTTCATCCAATTAAAGGTAACTTAATTCCAATTTGGATTGGAGATTATGTCTTACCACAATATGGTACTGGTGCCGTGATGGCAGTTCCAGCACACGATTCAAGAGATTATGAATTCGCATTAAAGTATGGTCTAGAAATTATTGAGGTCATTAAAGGCGACAATAGTGAAGGAGCATTTGAAGGTGATGGAATCCATCATCACTCAGGTATCCTTGATGGACTCATGAATGATGAAGCGAAGAAAAAGATGATTGCTCATCTCGAAGGACGTGGGATCGGTTATGGTCACCACACGTATAAACTTCGTGATTGGGTCTTTTCACGTCAACGTTATTGGGGTGAACCATTCCCAGTGATATACGATGAATTTGGCAATATTCATCTAGTGCCTGATGAAGAGTTACCACTTGAATTGCCATATCTTGAATATATTAAACCATCGGGTACAGGTGAATCACCGCTAGCCCACGCAACAGCTTGGTTAAGGGTTGATAAAAAAGGTCTTAAAGGTCGTCGTGATACAAATACAATGCCACAGCTTGCAGGTTCATCTTGGTACTATATTGGTTATATTTTAAAAACACATTTAGGTTTTATTCCTCTTAATAGTGAAGAAGCTAAGGAAGTCCTTGATCAGTTCCTACCAGTTGACTTATACGTTGGTGGTACTGAACATGCGGTTGGACATCTACTCTATGCAAGATTCTGGCATAAGTTCTTTTACGATTTAGGTTTTGTATCATCAAAAGAACCATTTATGAAACTTGTAAACCAAGGAACTATCCTTGGTGCAGACCATGCTAAAATGAGCAAATCTGCAGGGAATGCAGTTTCTCCTGATGACATTATTGTGTCACATGGTGCCGATGCACTTCGATTATTCGAAATGTTTATGGGACCAGTAGAAGCATCAAAACCTTGGAGTACAGAAGGGCTTGACGGAGCGAAAAGATTCTTAGATCGTGTATGGCGGATGTTTGACTTTGAAATTACAAATCATAATGTTGTCGCACTTGAAACAATCTATCATCAAACCATTAAGAAAGTCACTGAAGACTATGAGAAACTAGCCTTTAACACGGCAATCTCACAAATGATGGTATTTGTTAATGAGGTTTATAAAGTTCAACAAATTGGTAAGAATCAAGCAAGAGGTTTCTTAAAACTGTTAAACCCTATTGCACCACACATTACAGAAGAACTTAATCAAGAAGTACTTAACCACCATGAAGAACTTGTTTACTCTGAGTGGCCAATCTATGATGAAGCACATTTAGTTCAAACTGAAGTTGAAGTTGTCGTTCAAGTTAATGGTAAAGTTCGAGGTAGACTTCAAATGCCAATTGATGCAGTTGAACAAGATGTTAGAGAAATTGCAGAATTAGAAGCTAATGTTGCAAAGCATCTGGAAGGATTAACAATCGTTAAAGTCATCTTTGTTAAAAACAAATTAATTAATTTCGTTGCTAAATAAAAGAAAAAGCACTAATACTTCCAAAAGAGGATGTATGGTGCTTCTTTTTTTGTTTGATATGGAACTTTGATGACTTCATATTTAATTTCATGTTGATCAACATATTGTTGAAGTGCAACGGCTTCTTTAAGGCCTTCAATGTGACCAGGATAAACAACAATTAAGATGAATCCTTGTCTTCTTTTATGAAGTTGATCAATGGTTTTAATGAGAGTTTCATGAGTGGTTGTGATATGATGATCTCCATTGGGCAAATAACCAAGATTAAAGATGATTCCATCATAGTTTTCAACATACTTTTGGAAATGGATAAAGCTATCATGATGATAATATATATTTTGATAATCTTTTGTTAATTGTTTAGATTGATTAATAGCAATCTCCTGGATATCAAAAGCATGAACTATTTTTGCATGTTTTGCACAAAATAATGTATCATTTCCATTACCACAAGTTGCATCAATGATGATCGAATTGGAGTTAAGATTGGATAAGAGAATTTGATGTGAGATTTCGGTGATTGATACTTTTTTCATAATAATCTCCTTGATAAGCATTTAAATGACGAAGCGCTTTATCAATTTCATTTGAGACTACAAATTTCTTTTTTGTCCATAGTGGAGCAATTAACATATCTGGTGGAGCATCACCTGTTACACGGTGAACGATGATATCAGAACGTAACCATAAAAGTTGCTCAACGGTGATATCAACATACTCTTCAAGGGTGAGAAGATGCCAAGGGTTCTTTAAATACTCATACCCCATTTTTGTTTTTTCCATTAAATGTAGCATATGGATTTTAATCCCTTGAATGTCAAGTTTGTTAATATGTTTGACGGTATCAACCATCATTTGTTTTGTTTCACCTGGAAGACCATTAATGATGTGAACAACAACCTCTAAACCTTTAGCTCTTAAGCGTCTCACAGCATCATCAAAGACATCTAGATTATGTGCACGATTAATGAGGTCTGAGGTGCTTTGATGAATGGTTTGTAATCCCAGCTCGATTTGAGTCGGCATTCTTTTGTTAAGTTCCGCTAAATAATCAATAACATCATCGGGTAATGAATCAGGTCTTGTTGCAATACTAAGCATGACGATATTAGGATCTAATGTGATGGCTTCTTCATAGATTTCTTTTAATCTTGGTAATGGTGCATGGGTATTGGTGTTTGCTTGAAAGTATGCAATGTATACACCATCTTCCCATTTTTGATGCATCATTTTCTTAATCTTATCGAATTGTGTTTTGAGTGAATCGTGTTTATCTCCTGCGAAGTCACCACTACCCATCCATGAGCAAAAAGTACAACCACCACTAGCGACTGTTCCATCAATGTTAGGACAAGTAAAACCCCCATTTAAGGCGATTTTAAATACTTTCTTCTGATATTTATTTCTGTAATAATTATTAAGTGTGTTGTACCTTTTTTCAAGGGTCATTATGTTCATAAAATTCACCACCTATATTTTACCATATGATACATCATATGATATAATGAGTTACAAGGAAGTGAAATCATGTACTCCAGATTTAAACGAGGATTACTCATACCAAGTGAATTACCGATATTCTTAAAAGATACATGGGTCAGATTGGTCACATACTTTTTTTTATTGGTACTGATTTCAATGCTTCCATTTATGATAGCAGAATACCCGTATCAAGGAATGACATCGCTTGAATATCGATTAATTGATTCAGGTATTCAAACATACATTAGTGGCGATTATGGCATTGTTGATGGAAAACTAGAAATTCCATTTGAATTAAGAGATAAAGACCTATATATGATAGCTGGTGCTTATACGATTGCCATCAATAACACACCGTCTTCGATTGATAATCAAGTTGCTAGATTAACGTTTTTAAATGAAGGAATTAGATATTCAGCGCTAGGTTATGAGGTAGCATATTATTCCTATGTTGATCTTGACTTAGATAATTACGATTTTAATGATTATTCGGATTTGAACAAAGCTAAATTAATAAGTACGCTCGATTCAATATTAAAACAAAACCAGTTTGCCAATAAGATGTGACAAACCATTCTACAGTTTCTAATTAGTGCTTTCGAAGTGATCTTTATTGTCTCCTTAACTGCATTATTCTTTAGAAAAGAAGTTCCTTGTCGTTATCGTTTTAAAATGAGTCTATATGCGACAACTATCTATGTTGTTTGTGCCTTATTCTCAATCATTTTCGCATTTGAAATCTTAACGATTGTCGGACTTATTTTAGTCATGATTTATAATTATAAAGCATTAAATTTTGTTATTATTAAGCAGGTAAGAGATGAATAAATTTAAAATCTTTATGGATCAAGCACAACTCAATACTCCCCCACTTAATAGTGCAAAGTTAAACTTCGTTAAGACCACCAAAAAAACCGGTGTTTGGACTTTTGATATTACGTTTGGACAAATGATTTCATCAGCTCAGATGAGCTTATTTATCAATCAACTCCAAACTTTTTTTACCATTCCTAATATTGTTAAGAAAGTTGATTATGTCTTTCACTTTGATTCACTTGATTTAGTTCCTCATTATCAAGGATATTATGACATGATCATCCATAAAGCAAGTGATGCATCTGGTCCACTTTCAGTCTTTAAAAATTACGCAGTTGAATTTAGTGATAAAACCTACTCAATCATCATTGAAAAGGATGCAACAAGTTTTAGTAAGTATTTTCCAGAACTTAAAAGATGGTTTAACAAACATGGATTGATGGTTAATTTCGAATTAAAGGTCTCTGAACAATTAACACCTGTCGCAGAAGTAGTATCTAGAACTCAAATTGAACAACAAGAATCTATGATGAAGTTATCAAAGGAACAAGATGTTGTTATTCTGGCTAAGAAAACTGGTTTCAGACGTGGTTCAGATCCAAATGCTGTATCAATTAGAGAAATTCCTTCGACACAATATGAACTTGATAAGTATAAAAACGAAAAAGGTGACGCTAATTTTTTAATTGAAGGTGAAGTTTTCAAGAAAGAATTTAGACGTTTTAAAACATCCAATTTATTAACCTTTAGTGTTTTTGATCAAGATGATGCAATTACTGTCAAACGATTTGTCAAATTTGATAAAGACATCGCACTTGCTGAAGAACTCAAAGAAGGCGATGTTGTTTCAGTTTCAGGTTTTGCTGAATATGATACGTTCCAAAAAGAAGTAGTTTTAAAAGCCAATGCTTTTTATCATATTGAACGACCAGAAAAGAAAGAACGATTAGATAAATCAAAAGAAAAACGTATTGAATTTCATATTCATTCAAAAGCATCCCCTATGGATGCAGTCACTAGTATTGAAGACTATGTCAATACACTTGAAAAGTGGGGACATGAAGCTTTCGCATTGACAGATCATAATGGTTTATATGCATATCCTGATTTATTTAAAGCTGTTAAAGGTAAGAAAATAAAGCCAATCTATGGTGTTGAAGTCGATTATGTTGATGATGAAGCATTTAAAATTACTTCGGACTATGATGAGGATTTCTCACTACGCGAAGCAACCTATGTTGTCTTTGATATTGAAACAACAGGTTTATCAAATCAACGCGATAAAATCATAGAAATTGCTGCATATAAAGTAACTGGTAGTATTATTGGTGAACGCTTTGAGATCTTAATCGACCCAGAAGAAAAATTATCAGAATTCACTAAATCTTTAACAAATATTACGGATGATATGCTTCAAGGACAACCAAAAATTGAACAAGCACTTCCACAGTTTTTATCCTTTATTAAGGATAGCGTTTTAGTTGCACATAATGCAACTTTCGATGTGGGGTTCATCGTTGAAAAAGCAGTGATGCTTGGTTTAGATGCACCTAAAAATCCAGTCATAGATACGCTAAACTTAGCTCGATACTTCTATGCAAACGACTTAAAACGTTTCAATCTAAAAGCTGTAACTAAACTATTTAAAGTGAATCTTGATGCTCATCACCGTGCGATTTCTGATGCTTACGCAACAGCTGAGGTCTTTATTTTAATGCTCCAAGGATTATATAAAGAAGAAATCTTGACCTATTATGAAATCAATGCAGCACTTGAACCAGATGAAGTATGGAAACATCCGTTCACTTCATATATGACAATTTTAGCCCAAAATCAAGTAGGATATAAAAATCTATTTAAAATTATGTCAGATGCACTCACGACTCATTTCCATGGTGGTGCAAGAACGCTTAGATCAGTGATTGAAAAATATCGTCAGGGAATCTTGATTGGATCTAACTCAGATTCTGGTGAAGTTTTTGAAATTGCGCTTAACCGAAATGATCAAGAGTTAGCAGAAGCAATTGAATTTTATGACTATATTGAAGTCCATCCACCAAAAGCATATCAACATCTAGAAAAAGGATTAGGTGATTTTGGTAAGGAGATTATTCAAGCAACCATTCAAAAAATTATACGAATTGCAAAACAAGTGGGTAAACCTGTGATTGCAACCTCAAATGCTCACTATCTTGATCCAGAAGATAAGAAGTATCGTGAAATTTATATTCATACAAAGAGCGTTGGTGGTGGTCTTCATCCACTCGCTAATTATGATGTATCTCCTGATCAACATGTCTTGACAACACAAGAAATGGTTGATGCTTTTAGTTATCTTGATGCATCAACCGTAAGAGAGATAGTTTTTGATAATCCGAAAGCTTTAAATGATTCAATTGAACTTGTCCAAGCCTTTCCTAAAGAACTTTATTCGATTTCAAATGATGCCTTTAAGGATACCCTTGGAATTAGTAGTATTGCTGATCATATTAAAGAAATGGTTTATCATAAAGCACATAAACTCTATGGTGAAAAATTACATCATATTGTTCAAGAAAGAATTGAAAAAGAATTACATAACATCATCGATAATGAATTTGCTCCTATCTATTTCATATCTCATTTACTCGTTAAGAAATCACTTGAAGATGGCTATTTAGTCGGATCTCGTGGATCGGTTGGTTCATCACTTGTTGCAACCCTATTAGATATTACAGAGGTAAATCCACTACGTCCTCATTATCGTTGTCCAAATGGAGATTATGCAGTCTTTAAGATGACAGATGAAGAAATATTTGAACACGGTATTAGTGCTGAAGATGAAGCATTTATGCCTACTTTGAAACATGTTAAATCAGGATATGATTTACCAAATCAAGTCTGTCCAATGTGTGGTGCACCATTACTTAAAGATGGACACGATATTCCATTTGAAACCTTCCTTGGTTTTGATGGAGATAAAGTACCAGATATTGATTTAAACTTCTCAGGAGATTATCAAGCTAAAGCTCATGCTTATGTGAGAGAACTCTTAGGTGAGGATTATACCTTTAGAGCTGGAACCATTCAAACGGTTGCTGAAAGAAATGCTTATGGTTATGTTAAAGGTTACTTAGAAGATCGAGGTATTAATGTTAGGTCAGCAATGATTGAACGTCTGGCTAAAGGTATTGAAGGAGTCAAACGTTCAACTGGACAACATCCAGGTGGGATTGTTGTCGTACCAAAGACTAAAGATATTTATGATGTGACACCGGTACAATATCCAGCTGATGATGTTAATTCAAGTTGGAAAACAACCCATTTTGATTATCACTCATTTGAGTCTAATTTACTTAAACTTGATATTCTAGGTCATGATGATCCAACCATGATTAAGTTCTTAATGGATTATGTTTCAAAACATCCAGATGAGTTTCCGTTTAGTAAAGCTCAAGATATTCCAATGGATGATCCAAAAGTCTATGAATTATTCCAAGGTACCGAAGTTTTAGGATTTAAACCAGATGATTTATATGGACGTGTTGCAAGTTATGCGATTCCTGAATTTGGTACACCATTTACACGCCAAATGTTAATTGATACAAAACCGGATTCATTTGCTGGACTTGTCAAGATTTCGGGTTTATCCCATGGAACTGACGTCTGGTTAAAGAACTCTCAAGATTTAGTCTTGGGAACGACAAACTATGGCAAGATTTCTTTCAATGATATTATCGGTTGTCGTGACGATATTATGGTTGAACTATCAGAAAAGGGATTACCACCACTTAAAGCATTTGAAATCATGGAATTTGTTCGTAAGGGTAAACCATCGACGAATAAAAAACAATGGTCTGAATATGAAGCCGAGATGAAAGCTCATCATATTCCAGAATGGTATATTTGGAGTGCGTCTCAAATCAAGTATATGTTCCCTAAAGCACATGCGACAGCATATGTTATTATGGCGATGAGAATCGCATGGTTTAAAGTTTATAAACCATTATTATTCTATAGCGGATTCTTTAGTAAGCGTGCCGTTCAGTTTGATCATGACACGATGGTTGCAGGATTTAATGCAATAAGAAATCGCTTGATTGCACTAAGCAATTCAACGGATCTAAAAGCGAAAGATGAAGATGTTATTACCACCTTAAATGTTGCTCTTGAAATGACTAAGAGAGGATTTAAATTCCTACCAGTAGATATTGAAAAGAGTGATGCAACGACTTTCGTCATGGAAAAAGATGGACTTAGAATGCCGTTTGTAACAATTGATGGATTAGGTGTACAAGTTGCCTATGGTATCATCGAAAACCGCAACGAAAGACCATTCACATCACGAGAAGATGTCAATAAACGGACGAAGATTAATAAGACAGTTTTTGAGAAGATGGTAACAATTGGAGCTTTTGATAATTTAGCTGAAACCAGTGGAATTGAAGAAATTGGGATCTTTGATGCAATTTATCAAAAGTAAAAAAATTCACACAATATATTATAATTCAAACGTTTTCACGTCTTTTTATGTTTTAAATGTATAATATTATTGGAAATAACTTTAAGGAGGATGACGTTTAATGCGAAGTTCAAATCCAGTGTTTGCAAATTTAGAAAGACAGACTTTTGTTGCTGAAGGTACAATAGCAACTCATCGTGGGATTACAGGTAAAACATTACTTTTATTTGCTGTACTTTTAATCAGTGGGTTTTCAAGTATCTTTGTTTTTTCAGCATTACCGATAGAAGTAACTTATGGCTTCTTAGCTTTCTCAGGAATCTTAGCATTTATCTTTGCAATGGTTGCAATGTATAATCAAAGAGCTGCTGCAGTCTTCTCAGTCTTATATGCTGTGATGCAAGGTTTAACTTATGGCTTTATCTCCTATATCATTGAATCAATTTTACCAGGGGTTGCCATGATGGCACTTGCTGGTACTGGAGTTGTATTCCTTGTGATGTTTGCGCTTTATCGTACAGGAGTTTTACGTGCATCAGGATTCTTAAGAAATATCGTTTTGGGATCACTTATTACATTCTTAGTAGGTTCACTAGTTGTGATGATGATTTCACTCTTCAACGATGGCTTTAGAAATGCGTTTTTAGCAAACCCAGATATCAGTATTGGAATTAGTTTATTCTTAATTGTCATTGGTGCATTTATGCTAACACTAGACTTTGACCGTGCTGACCGTGTGGTCGCGATGGGACTCGATAAAAAAGCTGAATGGCAAGTATCTCTAGGATTCATTGTAACGTTAATTATGATATACTATAATATATTAAGATTACTAGTCACTATTATGGCTAGAAATAGAAATTAAAACGACGATATAACAGTAGTATCAGACCTATGTTGTAAGAAGCGATTATGGAACGGTGAAAGCCATAAACAAACAATTCTGAGAATTCGGTTATGGAGTGAAAAGGTAAAATCTTTTCCGGAAGATGTCCGTTATACATAATGAAGTGCCAGGTAACTGGAACTAAGGTGGTACCGCGAAATTCATTCGTCCTTAGAGTATAGAAAATACTCTAGGGACTTTTATTTTTTTGATACAATAAAGATAAGGTGAACATATGAAAGAAAAAATTGAATTACTGATTCAAAAAGCAGTAGAACAGATAAAAGAAACCAATGATTTAGAAGCATTGGAACTTTGTCGTGTTAATATCCTTGGGAAAAAGGGTGAGTTAACATTGATGATGCCAATGATTAAAGAATTACCAGTTGAGCAAAAACCACAATTTGGTAAATGGATTAATGACGCAAAGGTAGCGATTGAAGAAGCTTTGTATGCTAGAAAAAATGAATTAGCTGAAGCGATTTTAATTGAACAACTAAAAAGTGAAAAGATTGATGTGTCTGCGCCAGGCGTTAAGTTTAAACAAGGAAGTATTCATCCACTCAGTTTAGTGATTGAAGATTTAGAAGATTACTTTAGTGGTCAAGGTTTTAGTATTGCAGAAGGACCAGAGGTAGAAAGTGATCATTACAACTTTGAAATGATGAATCTAGGAAAAGGACATCCAGCAAGAGAAATGCATGATTCTTTCTATTTGACTGAAAATGAACTATTAAGAACTCATACATCACCAGTACAAGCAAGATACATGTTAAAACATGCGCCAAATCCAATTGCAATCATTTCCCCTGGTAAGACTTATCGTCGTGACCCAGATGATGCAACTCACTCACATCAATTCATGCAAAGTGAAGGATTAGTGATTGGAAAAGATATTAACGTTGGTCATTTAAAAGAAACCTTACTTCAACTTGCAAGACACTTATTTGGCCCGGACCGTGAGATTAGACTTAGACCTTCTTATTTCCCATTTACCGAACCATCAATGGAAGTTGATGTATCGTTTAAGAAAAAAGATGGAAGTACACGTTGGATTGAAGTTTTAGGTGCTGGGATGGTTCATCCAAATGTTTTAAAGATGGGTGGATATGATCCTAAGATTTTTTCTGGTTTTGCATTCGGAATTGGTATTGAAAGAATCGCGATTTTGAAATATGGTGTCGATGATATTCGCCACTTCTATCAGAATGATGTTCGCTTCTTGCACCAATTTCTAGGAGAATAACAATGAATATACTTGAGAATTTATTAAAAAAGTTTATCGATGTACCAAATAATTTATATGAATTAACCAATAAACACATCATCGAAGTTGATGAGTATTTAAAACTCATTGATGCTAACAAGTTAGTGATTGGTTATGTTGAAACTTGTGTTGAACATCCGAATTCAGATCATCTACATGTCACAACCGTGAATGTTGGTCATGAAGTCCTACAAATTGTTTGTGGAGCATCAAATATAAAAGCCGGTCAAACCGTGATTGTTGCAACCAACGGTACAATCCTTCCTGGACCGTTTGAAATTAAGAAGTCAACCATCCGTGGGGTTGAGTCCAATGGAATGATTTGTAGTTTAAAAGAATTAGGATTTGATGAAAAACATATACCGGCTGAGTACTCAGATGGAATCTATGCGTTTGAAGAAAAGATTGAACCAGGAACTGACGCGATTAAAGTTTTAGGACTTGATGGATCCAAACTCATTTTAGGCATGACAACAAATCGTGGAGATTTACTATCCCACTTAGGCTTTGCTTATGACTTAGCGGCCGTTATGAATAAAAAGTTAAACATCAATAAACCACAAATCGTTGAAAGTATGCTTCCGAATCCAATGAAGGTTAAACTTGACACCGATGCATGCTTAACCTATGATGCTCGTGTGATTGAGGTAAAGATTAAAGAATCGCCATGGTGGTTAAAAAATGCCCTCATTCAAAGCGACATTCGTCCGATTAATAATGTCGTTGATATCACTAATTACATTCTTATAATGTATGGTACGCCGTTACACGCATTTGATTTTGATAAAGTCAATTCTGACCGTATTGTTGTAAGACTTGCTCAAAACGGTGAGAAAGTTGTTACCTTAGATGAACAAAATCGTGATTTAGTTGATTCTGATATTGTTATCACTAATGGCGTAAAGCCGATTGCACTTGGTGGTGTGATGGGACTTGCTAATTCAATGATTGATGAGAAGACAACCAAAATCATTTTAGAAGCAGCAGCATTCAATCCTGAACATATAAGTAAGACCTCTAAGCGACTTGATTTAAAATCTGATTCATCACTCCGTTTTGAACGTGGAATTGAACTCGAAAGAGTTAGATTAGGTTTGGAAGCTGCAACCGAGTTATTGATTGAACTTGCTGATGGTGCTGTTTATCAAGGTATCGCAAGCGGTACTAAAAAAGAAGTTCATCCAGAATGGATTGAAACATCCTTTGAAAATCTAAACCATCTAATGGGCACTGAATTATCCAATGAAGAAATTAAGTCTATCCTAAATCGCCTTAATTATCAAATTGATGAAAAGACAACGCTTAAAGTTGCTGCACCAGATTATCGTAAAGATATCCAAATTGAAGCTGATTTAGTTGAAGAAATCGCGCGTATTTATGGGTATGACCAAATTCCTCATCATCAACTTTCAATTAAAAACTTAGGTGGATTAACAAAAACTCAAAAACAAGTAAGAGAATTACGTCATTATTTAGCGAACTTAGGAATTAATGAAGCAATCACATATAGTATCACTGGTGATATCGAAGGTTATCCAACCTTTGGTGAAACCATTAAAGTCTTAATGCCGATGTCTGATGATAAAAAATATCTAAGACAAAGCTTGATGCCAGGACTTTTATCAACTGTTTCCTACCATCACTTGCGACAAATTGATAATCTTGGATTTTTTGAAATCGGTAATGTCTTCGCAAAAGACATTGAAAAACAACATCTTGCTGTTGCAATCTCTGGACCATGGATTCAATCATCTTGGTTGAAACAAGAACTAAAAGGTGATTTTTACACACTCAAAGGAATCCTTGATTTAATTGCACAAAATCTTGGCGTTAGTTTATCTGTTGTTCAAAACGATGAAGTCAATGCACTGCATCCAGGAATTCAAGGGAAGATTATGTTTGGTAACAATCCGGTTGGTGTCATTGGTAAGATTCATCCAAAAACAGAAGATAAGTACGATATTAAAGATGTATATGTCCTAGAAGTTGACCTATCCGTTTTATTAAATCAAAAGAAAACAGTCGTATTTGAATCGATTTCTAAATTCCCAAGTGTCACCCGAGATATCTCATTCATCATTGATGAACAGTATGCCATTGGTGATGTCTTAGCGCTCATTCAACAAACCGCTAGAAAACTGATCACTAACGTCGAATTATTTGATGTCTATAAAGGTGCAAATGTCAAAGTTGGACATCAATCGCTTGCAGTCTCAATTACCTTCCAAAACAAAGAGAAAACCTTTGAAAAAGAAGACATTGAAAAAGCATTAAAGAGTATCAAAAACAGATTAAGCTTCACATATAAAGCCGAAGTTAGAGATTAAGAGGAGCATAGCTCCTTTTAATTTATCAGATTTATGTAAAGCATAGTATAATTGTAAGTACGGATGTGATATGATGCTAGTTTATGATTTAACTTACGATGAATTAGAAGAATTTATCGTCGAAAATGGTTATCCAAAATATCGTGCTGATCAAGTTTGGCACTGGGTTTACAAACAAAAAGTTGATGGATTTGCTGAAATGGTAAATATCCCTGAGGACTTAATTAAACTTTTAACCGAGTCTTTTTCATTTAACTCAATGGAACTCGTGATAAAGAATGTTTCTGAAGACGGAACGATGAAGATGCTTTACGACTTACACGATAAAAACCTGATTGAAACGGTATTGATGAAACACAATTATGGTATGAGTGTCTGTGTGACTACACAAGTTGGATGCAATATGGGTTGTCGTTTTTGTGCATCAGGTATTCTTAAGAAACACCGTGATTTAACGACTGGTGAAATTGTTGCACAAATCATTAAAACCGAAAAAGATTCTGGAGTCAGAATCTCAAGTGTTGTTGTTATGGGAATTGGAGAACCGTTTGATAATTATAAGAATTTAGTTAAGTTCTTACAAATTATTAATCATCCAAAAGGACTAGCTATTGGTGCTCGCCATATAACTGTTTCAACATCTGGTTTAGTTCCTAAAATTAAAGAATATGCTCATTTAGGTATTCAAGTTAATTTAGCAATTTCACTTCACGCTCCAAATGATGAAATTCGTTCAGATTTAATGCCAATTAATAAACGTTTTACAGTTGCTCAAGTCATTGATGCAATCAAGTATTATATTAATGTAACGAATCGCCGTGTAACAATTGAATACATCATGATTCAAGAAGTTAATGACAGTGAAGAAATTGCACGTGAACTCGCACAATTACTTAAAGGATTAAATGTTTATGTTAATTTAATTCCTTATAATAAAGTTAAAGAAGCGCCTTATGAAAGATCAAGTCTTGAAAGACGTGAACGCTTCTATGAAGTATTAAAAGAAAACAAGATAACTGCGACATTACGTCGTGAACAAGGTCATGACATTAATGCAGCGTGTGGTCAATTAAGAAGTCAACATTTATAATATGGAGGGCTGCTTGAATAAAGCGTTAGTTACCAAATTAATTGGTGGTTTATATACATTTAAAGATATATTAACACATGAGGTTTTCGAGGGCAAAGCTCGAGGTAGACTTAGAAAAGTAAGAGTTACAGAGTCCGATAGTTTTAATAAAACAACCACCAAAAAAACCAAGAATGAAATAAAAGATATCATGATGAGTCCAAAGGTTGGGGATATTGTTTCTTATGAAACAAGAGATGGACAAACCATGATTATTGACATCGATGATAGAAAAAACGAATTAGTAAGACCTGATGTAGCCAACATTGATCAGGTTTTATTAGTTTTTTCGTGTATAAGACCGGACTTCTCATTTGTCTTACTAGATAAGTTTTTAGTCATATTAGAGCGAGAAAATCTACATCCAGTGATTGTAGTGACTAAGATTGACTTAATTGATCACAACCATTTAAAAACACTACAGGAACAACTTAAATACTATGAACAATTCTATAAGATCTACTATATTAATAGTAAACAAAGAATTGGGTTTGATATTCTAGAAACGATATTTGAGAATAAAATTACTGTACTAGCAGGTCAAACTGGAGTCGGTAAATCAACGTTAATGAATGCCTTATTGCCACAACTTGATTTAAAGACTCAAGAAATCTCATTTGCACTTGGTCGTGGAAAGCACACAACGAGACACTCTGAGATTTATGAGTTTGGTGGTGGATATATTGCTGACACACCAGGATTCTCTAAGATTGAGTTTGATTTTTATGATTATAAGATTGTTAAAGATTATTTCATCGACTTTACCAAGCCTTCAGAGTCGTGTAAATTTGGTAATCAGTGTTATCATATCAATGAACCATCTTGTGAAGTTAAACATTGGGTTGATTCGAAAATCATCCCACCATCTCGGTATGAGAGTTATTTATCATTTATTTCTGAGCTAAAAAACAAGAAAGAACGTTATTAAAGGAGTTTTTATGAAAATAGCACCATCAATCTTAACTGCAAATTTCGTCCATTTAAAAGACGAAATTAAATCCATTGAGAAACATGCTGATTTACTTCATGTAGATATAATGGATGGACACTTTGTACCAAATATCTCATTTGGACCAGCGATTGCGGGTCAAATTGGTGAGTTAACAACACTCCCACTTGATATTCATCTCATGGTTACTAATCCACTCGATTGGTTGGATAAAGTGAGTTTTCCAACAACTGAATATATCACAGTACATGTTGAATCCGAACGCTTTGCAGAGTCACTTAAAAGAATTAGATACATCAATAAAAAAGCTGGAATTTGTTTAAAACCTAGTACACCTATTTCTGCAATTGAACCTTATTTATCTAAGGTTGATTTAGTGTTAGTGATGGGAGTTGAACCTGGTTATGGTGGTCAAGCCTTCATACAAGAACAACTTGTTAAGATAAAAATGTTAGCTGATTTAAAAGCAACTCAAGGTTATTCATATGAAATTGAGGTTGATGGTGGTATAAACGCATCAACTGCCAAACAATGCAAAGATGCTGGAGCAACCATTTTGGTCGCTGGTACGTATATCTTTAATTTCACGAATCGTAAAGAGAGAATTGAAAGTTTAAAACCATGAATGTCTATGTTATAACCTATCCGGTCCCTAAAAAAATCAATCAATTAGTTGACATTAATGAAGTTGATTTTGTTATAGCCGTTGATCAAGCGATTCCATATATTTTAAAACAACAAATCAAGATCGATTACGCAATTGGTGATTTTGATTCGCTTAAAGATCTACATATGCTTGAGAATTTGAATTATAAACGATTACCGATTGAAAAGGATCAAACAGACACGTTTGAGGCGTTAACTTTTGCATACCAGATGGAAAACGTTGATCAGGTTTATTTATTGGGTGGATTAGGTGGTAAAAGATTTGAACATAGTTATGCCCATTTATTGTTCTTACAACAGTTTAAAGGATTAATGCTAATTGATGATCAAACAACGATTCAAATACTTAAAAAAGGTATTTATCAAACCGATTTTAAAGGCTATATTTCAGTGTTTTCGATTAAGCCAAGTATGATCTCATTGAAAGGGTTCAAATACCCACTAGATCACTACAAGTTACTACCAAGCGACGCATTAGGAATTTCAAATGAGACACTAAAGACGACTGCAACAGTTGAGATTCATTCTGGACAGATTATGTTTATTATCACAAACAAATAAAAAAAGGCTTTCGCCTTTGTTTATATCATTAAGTGTATTAAGCGCGTTCTAAGTTTAATTTCTTTAAAGCTTTAGCAGAAATCTTTACTTTGATGACTTTTCCATCTTCATCTTTAATACGAACGGTCTGGAGATTAGCCTTCCACATACGACGGGTCGCATTCAATGCGTGGCTGCGTTTGTTACCAAATGATGTAGTTTTACCAGTTACATAGCATCTAGCCATAGTATCACTCCTTTTTCATGCCTAATTAGTTTAACATATAATATATGAAAATGCAAGGCTATTTTGATATGAAAAATGATGTGATATTTTAGAACCCTTGCGTAGCAATGTGATGAGTGGAAACTTATCTTTAATTATGGTATAATGTTGTTCGAACAAACAGTTTTTATAGATATTGCTTTTCATATCATTAAATGATATACTAGTGTTCGATAAAAATGTTTATTGGCTTTACACCTTATAAAAATACAATTTAATTACTATTAATTCATTAGTTTACTGATGAATCGGAGGAATCTTAAATGTCTAACAAGAAGATCAGTGGTGAACTATTTAAAAAAATGGTTACCAATGGAGCTATCCACTTAAAGAATAATCATAAAGAAGTGGATCACCTCAATGTGTTTCCGGTACCGGATGGTGACACGGGAACAAATATGCAAATGACAATGATGGCGGGTATTAAAGAAGTTACTGCATCAGAGTCCAGTTCAATCGTTGATGTTTCAAAAATATTGTCAAGAGGATTATTAATGGGAGCAAGAGGTAACTCAGGTGTTATCTTGTCCCAGTTTTTCCGTGGCGTTTATGCTGAAATATCAAAAATTAACAACGGATCAGTCACGATTAAAGAGTTTATTCAAGCTTTAGTTGGTGGATATCAAATGGCATATCGTGCTGTTATGGATCCAGTTGAAGGTACGATTTTAACGGTTGTTCGTGAATCTGCCGAAAAAGTTCTAAAAGAACAAACTAAATTAACATCTGTTGAAGATGTCTTAAAAGTGTATTTAGAACAAGCAAAAGAAACACTCATTAAAACCCCAGAACTTCTACCGGTCTTAAAAGAAGCAGGCGTTGTTGACTCAGGTGGAGCAGGATTTATTAAAATTATTGAAGGTATGGTCATGGCTCTTGAAGGTCAAATCCTATCTGAAAGTGAACTTTCTAACCTTGTTGTCGGTAAACAATCCGAATATATTGGTGCTCATAACCTAGGCGAAGTCGATATCAAATATGGCTATTGTACCGAATTTATTGTACAATTATTTAACCATGAAACCTTCGACCAGAACAGCGTTAGGGAACCTCTAGAACAAATGGGTGACTCACTTGTTGTTGTTACTGATGAAGATTTATTAAAGGTTCACGTCCATACAAACCAACCTGGTGTTGCATTAACACTCGCCCAAAAATTTGGTGAATTAAAGACAATTAAAATTGAAAATATGAGATCTCAACATTCCAATATTATGAGTGATGAGCACGATCATTCACACGAAGCTAAACAAGCTGAAGTTACTAAGAAACCAAAAGCTAAATATGGTATTATTGCTGTTGCTCAAGGTGACGGAATCAAAGAAGCATTCAAGGAATTAGGCGTTGACTACGTCATCGACGGTGGTCAAACAATGAATCCACCAACAGAAGAGTTTGTTAAAGCTGTTGAAAAAGTTAATGCTGAAAATATCATTATTCTTCCTAATAACTCAAACGTCATTTTAACTGCTGAACAAGCTGCTAATCTAATCGAAGGTCACTCCGTTGTCGTTGTTAAGACTAAGACTGTTGCACAAGGTTATTCTTCATTGATTGCCTTTGATCCAACCATTGATTTAGATGCCAATGTTGATAGTATGCAAGAAGTTGTTGCTAATATGAAATCAGGTGAAGTAACTTACGCTGTTCGTGACACAGAAATGAATGGAGTTCAAGTTAAGACTGGTGATTATATTGGTATTTCGAAAGGTAAGTTAGTTGTTTCAACCAAAGATCGTATCGAAACAGTAACTAAACTGCTTTCATCACTCATTGATGATAATTCAGAAATTGTTACAATCTTCTATGGCATTCAAGTTGAAGCTCAAGAACTTGAAGAAGTTGTTGATTATCTATCTGATCGATTCGAAAACGTTGAAGTTGAAACAATCGAAGGTAAACAAGATATTTATTCATACATTATTGCAGTCGAATAATAAATCGCAATAAGGTGCTGACAATCAGCACCTTTTTATTTTAATAAAAATATATGTTTTACATTGATTTTCACTTGTTATTTTGGTATCATTATTGTTGCGCATGCGACCGTGGTGAAACGGTATACACGCTACTTTGAGGTGGTAGTGGGGGAAACCCTGTGTGAGTTCAAATCTCATCGGTCGCACCATTTTTCAAAATTTGAAGGTTTAATACTGTAACGATTCAAAGTTGTTAAAGATATTAATCCTTTTTTTTATTGTATCTATTAAAGTATAATAAAGCCAATAAAAGTATCCAACTTGAGTTAAGGTGAATAATAACCGTTATTTAGTGTATTATAGACATTTTTTATTTATCTATGAACGATTTGATAGTACGATATAACTACGGAAAGAGTGATTGTGTGAAAGTTAAACTATTAGTCAATAAAGCAAACGAACAAAAATATAGATCCATGCTGGAAAAAGCGGGATTTGAAATTTCAAACGATGCTAATCTAACATTCCAAGAAGATAACGCTCAGATAGATTACATAATTGGTAAAGACGATCGATCAGCTACAGTTTTAGTCTATCTAGCGGATATTCAACTGATTGAAACTTATGGCAAAGATATCATTGTTCATACTCAAAACCATCAATATATTTTAAGAGGCACAATGGAGTATTATCAGCAATTATTATTTCCATATGAATTTATTAGAGTGAGTCAATCATCGATTATTCATAAAAGGTGTATTACTAGAATTTCACCTGCGTTAAGTATGAAGTTTACAGTGACTTTAAAGAATAATAGAAAAGTAGATGTCACTAGATCGTATTATTATAGTTTCAAAGAATATATTGGATTATAGGAGGTTAAAAGATATGAACTACATACCTAACATATTAGTCATTATTATAGCATCGGTACTATTAGTAGCAATTTTAGTTAGTCTTGGATATCTGCTGTATTATCGTCTTAGTGCACAAAAATCTTTAGATAAAGAACGAACTCGAAGAACAAATCTTCCATCTCCACTCAATTTTATTTTCACTTGTTTAATTGTTGCAAGCTTTATTGGTAATGTGATAAG
Source organism: Bacillota bacterium (assembly GCA_023431045.1). GTDB lineage: Bacteria > Bacillota_I > Bacilli_A > Acholeplasmatales > Acholeplasmataceae > Acholeplasma. The sequence goes on from JAEYXZ010000046.1 coordinate 28,555, forward strand.
TATTATCGGTTTTATTACTTTGAAGGATCAGGAGCAAGAACAATTCTATAGTCAATCATCAATTGGAGAAATAGGTTCAGAATTTCAATATATCAAGGATCAGGTTATTACTAATCTTAGACCTGAATATGAAGTTTTATCCCATCAATCTAATGAATTTATCATGTATTATGCGAGAATAAACGAAATAATCAAAGATTCAAATACTTTTTTACCTAATTATATTGTTTACATTGCTTATGTTGGTGAAACGGAATTAATCAATAATTATCACATTAAGTTCACGACTCAAAACGGTTTGAATAAAGCTTCTTATATCGTAAAGTATGAAAGTGATTATTCGATTATGATTTTAAATAGTCATGAAATCATTGATGTTGAGATTAGTGGTGAAATCAAGCAATTTGTTGCAGATCCAAATGAGGATGATATTCGTGCTATGTTTGATCAAACAGAAGAAATTTCATATAGTTTTAGTTTTAAATTGAAGAATTCGATTTTCGTTACATAATTGATGGTAAATAAGAGATGTCATGAAGATATGATAACTCGACAAAAGTAGATTGTTTATCGTCTACTTTTTTAATTATTTGTTATAACTTCATTTGCATATCCACAAAACTAGATATATACTTTAAGCACAACATCATTATTTACTAGCGATTATCTTGAAATACGATGACTTTCATGATGTATCTCAATGATTTTCAACTTACCCTGAAAAGAGGTCATATGATGATTCAAGTTAATGAGATTATGTTTTGGATAAGTGTCTTACTTTTGGTGATTTCTATCGTATGTCTTTTCTATGTTTATGTAAAACATAAAGACTTAAAATCCGTCATCCATATTTGGATACTTTTTGGTGTTAGTTTAGTATGTATCCTCATGCAACAACTTGGGATTATATTTGGGACCAGAACGGGTGGAGATTTAAGCTTTATTGATCGATATTTATTTTCAATGTTAGGAATAATTGTTTTTACTATTTTAGTGGGGTATTTTGCTTTCATCATTGCTAAAGCAGTTAGAGATGTTCAACAGCTTGAAAAACAACAAAAATAAATCATACTGATTACAGAAAACTTTACTTCAAATTATCTAAAGGTCTAATGTGTTAGTGGTGTTTATGCTAACAATATTAGATCTTTTTTTCTTACTATTTGACTTAGAAATCATGCAAATAATTGAAGATAAATAATCTTTGAAAACTATAATAAAATACGTTGACAAGTTTCGTACTCATGAATTAGCCCAAAAAAGAATGATAATTACGTTACTTTTCGATATTTATATTTTGATTTATCATAATATATTAGCGTTTCTATAGAATTCAATTGTTTTTTAAATGCTTTACATTTATGTTATAATGTACTCAGATATTATGAAGTGTAAATATACATTTCAACCAATTTAAAAAACTAACCTGGAGCCATATAAGTGATAATACCCATATTGCTGTTTTCTATCCTGTGTTTTTCTGTCGGAAGCGCTTACATAATAATAAAGAAAAATCAATCTGAAACCATCATTTTTAGAGTTTTATCCGTACTCTTATTTTTAGTTTATTTGGTTAGATTATTTTCCAGAGATACAATCGATCAGACCTTTAACCTATTCTTAACAGATATTGAAACACCTATTGATGCATCACCAACTTGGCTCTTTGATCAAATGATGACGTTTGGTATCATTATGCTCCGTTGGTTTACTTTACTAACAATTTCATGGATCATAATTACCTCAATGTATCAAATAAAAATATTAAAGTGGTTAATCAGTATTATCGGTTTAATCACTGTATCATTGAATATTTTGTACTTTGATCAACATATCATTGCCTTCCAAGGTACGACTGAGGTAACTTTGCGTACGATTCAATTTGCTGTTGAAACAGGGCTAACGGCTGTGATTACATTATTATCCATCATTTCACTCATTAAAAATCGTGAAAAATTCAATATTAAAAAAGATTTACTTGATAGTTTCATGGTGGTGATAGGGTCACTTTTTGCTTTAATGCCACTCACACTTTTATATAACTTCTTTGGAAATTATGGCGATAATCCGAAAGACTTTAATGCTGAACATTTATTTGTCATTATTATTCCAGTCATTTTAATGATTATCATCTATCGCTATATGAAGTCAAAATCACAAATTGCAAAAGATGCACTTATTGCATTTTTAGCGATTGCCGCGGTATTCCAATACTTCTATATGCGAAGAGAGGATTTAGCTGCATGGCCGCTCCATTTATGTAATATGGCGGTCATTTTAATATTCTTTGGAACAGTATTTAGAATTAAAAGCCTATTTTATTTTGCGTATTTCGCAACAGTATTAGGATCGATTGGCGGTATCATGTTGCCAAATTATGAAGTCGATTTCTTTTCTCTCACTGTGATTCACTTTGGATACAATCACATGTATGCCTTAATAACTCCAATCCTAGGAATTGCACTTGGAACATTTGAAAAACCTAAACTAAAGTCAATGTATCAAGCGATTGCGGTATTTACGGTTTACTTCATCGTTGTCATCATTTTAAATGCTTGGTTCAATAACTATACATCAGTGGACTACTTCTTTGCTTACTCAGATTTCTTACCTGAAATGTTTGGTGCAGTTGAATTACAGTATCAAAACATTGTCTCAATTGAAGTTGGTGATTTAACATTAACTTTCTATTGGTTATTCCAACTCATTTATTATCTAGCATTTGTCTTCTTAATGTTTGTCAGTTGGTATGTGTATGATGCAGCATTTAATGCTGTTGATGCAAACCGAAAGTTAAGAGCAAAACAAAAACAAATGAAAATGGATCACCTAGATTTATTAAAATCTTTAGGTGGTAGAAAATTAGAAGATCCAATGGACGAAAAAGGTGTCAATATGATTAAAATCGTTAATTTCTCAAAACGTTATGGAAAATCCAATAAATTTGCAGTTAAGAATTTTTCACTTGAAGTTGGACCGGGTGAAATTTTTGGTTTCTTAGGACACAATGGAGCAGGAAAGTCAACAACCATCAAAAGTATGGTTGGTATTCAGTCAATTACTGAAGGTGAAATCTTCTTAGATGGATATTCGATTAAGACGCAACCGATAGAAGCAAAACTTCGATTAGGATATGTTTCAGATAACCATGCGGTCTATGAAAAACTAACAGGTCGTGAATACATTCATTATGTTGCTGACCTTTACCGTGTACCAAAAGAGTTAAGAGATCAAAGACTTGAAGTATTACTGGAAAAACTATCTTTAGCACATGCCATTGATCAAGAAGTTAAATCATATTCACATGGTATGAAACAAAAACTCGTCGTTATTGCATCATTAATCCATGAACCACCAATTTGGATTTTAGATGAACCATTAACTGGTCTAGATCCAACCTCAGCTTATCAAATTAAAGAATCGATGAGAGAACATGCTGCAAAAGGAAATATTGTCTTCTTTTCAAGTCACGTTATTGAAGTCGTTGAAAAGATTTGTACAAAGATTGCAGTGATTAATCAAGGAGAATTAATGGGAGTCTATGAAATGGAAGAACTTCAAAAGAAGGGCATTTCATTAGAATCACTTTACATGAGTGGAAAAAAACAGGATTCATAAAAGAGGTTATATGTTAGAAAGACTTAAAGTACTTGTCTTATTACAACTAAAAAATAAATCCAAACGATTTGACCGCATGTCAAAGCGTATTTATGCATCCATTGCAGTTCAAGCAGTGATTTTAGTGATCGTTAGTGTCATCATGACTTTAGCCATTCACGTTATCAAGAATATTTTCTTCATTCCTGTCAATGAATATTTTGCTATTTTTATCTTAGTGTTAACTCAAAGTATTAGCATTATTGCATCGCTTTTAGGCTTAACAACCGATTTATACCATAGTAAAGATAATCAGATTTTATTCCCACTACCAGTTAAAAACGATGAAATCTTTCTTTCTAAAATGATTGTTTATTACATTCATGAACTCATTAAGAGTCTGTTCATTTTAGTACCGATTTTAATTGCATTAGGGTATCATCGACAAGCGGATTTTGTTTACTACATAAACATCATCCCACTCACTATTTTATTGCCTTTTATTTCAGTTTCATTTGCAACTTTACTGACATTGCCATTTGTTTTAATTAAGAACTATCTTAAAAATCATAATGTCATTAGTGCGTTATTATCTTTGTTGTTATTTGTTGGAATCTTCTTTGTTGTTTATTGGCTCGTTGCACAAATTCCAATCCCAATCCGTCTGGTTCAACTCTATAACCGATTCATTATTGGTTTAACATTATTCATGCAAGATATTGCAACCATCGGATCGGTGTATTCATTTGTTGGTTATGTACTTTATGGTATTGATGCTTGGTTAAATTATTTATATGTTGTCTTAATTGTTATTGGTTTGTCACTTGCAAATTACTTTATTGCAAAACCACTCTATTTTAAGTTAACCTCTAGCTCTCAAGAAAACACAGTTAAAAAAGTTAAACACATGAAATTAAGAGAATCAAAATCTCTCTTTTTAACATTCTTTAGAAAAGAATTAACAATTGCAAGAAGAAGTTCGAATGAGCTCATCAATAATTACTCTTTATTACTCATGTTACCAATTATCATGTATGTTCTAAATTATATTTATATGGGTATGAATCGTTCATCAATGGGTAATGATTTAGTCTTAATTTTAAACGTTTTAATTGTGACGCTCATTGTCACTGGTTCTAATACAGCATCAGCATCAGCAATAACAACAGAAGGTTATGAATTTATCTTACTTAAAACTGCCCCATATGATACATCAAAGATTGCATGGGCAAAGATGTTGTTTAATTTCTTATTTACAACGCTAATCATTATCGTAAGTTTTGGACTTTTTGCACTAGCATTACCGGTTTACCCGATTGAAGATATTTATATGTTGTTTGGATTTACGATTTTAGTTAACATTGGTCATATCTTATGGTCTTTACAACTCGATATTTTAAGTCCTAAATTATCTGAGTATGCAACCTCTGGTTCGCTATCTGACCATGCCAATATCAAAAAATCACTCTCGATTGGATTGGTATTATCAATCGTCTTTACAATCCTTTCGATTGCAAGTTTTATCTTATTTAGAGAATTAGGATGGATGTTGATGATCGGAGCGGCATTGATTTTTGCTATAAACCGATTCATGAGCTTTAGAGCATATCTTAAAGCTTATTTCATCGACATCGAGTATTAGGAGGATGAGAAAATGACTAAAAAAGGAATAATCTTCATCATCCTAATTATGAGTGTTATCTCAATCATGCTCATCGCAGTTTGGGGAACCCTTCCTGAAAACACCAACACTGCTGCAATTGAAACTTTAGAGATTACAGATTTTGATGGATATAACGATGATGATGAGAAAGTAAAAGATATCAAAGATATTGTCACGATAACAAACCCGGTGTATTTACTCGAATATAGTTATGGTCCAAGTGATGCCTATGCTGAAATAGTCATCACGATTAGTGACCCCGACATTCAGTTCCAACATGATTCTATTGCGAAACAGGTTTATATATACTACACGGTTTCAGCAATTCAAAGTGAAGCAATTATAACGGTAACAATTAAAGATCAAAGAACACAAAAATCAGACATGATAACATTGTGGTTCCAACCACCTGATGTCATCATCGTACCGGATCTATAAGGGAGGATTTAAAGATGAGTACAAAGAAAGCGATATTAACAATTGTCTTAGGACTATTCGCACTACTTATTGTTGCTTGTACACCAAGAATGGTGACAATTACATTCAATTCAAACGGTGGAACCAAAATTGAGGCGATTGAAATTGAACAAGGGAAAATACTACAAGAACCTAGTGTGGTAAAAGAAGGTTATACCTTCGATGGATGGTTTGAAAATGCGAATTTCACAGCAGATTCGATTTTTGACTTTTCAATTCCAGTCACAAGAAATCTAACCCTTTATGCAAAATGGTCAATTAACTCATACCAAGTTAATTACTTCCCAAATAATGATACGACAATACCTTCTCTTACAAAAACCTTTGGTGCTGAACTCGTTTTACCAACTGTCACCAAAGAAGGATTTACATTTGGTGGATGGTATACAAATGATGCATTTACAGGAACTCCTTTTGATGCAACAACAATGCCAGCAACAAACCTAAATCTTTACGCAAAATGGAATCAAATCACGTTCACAATTACTTTCTTAATTAATGAAGAAGTCTATCAAACTAAGACTGTTAATTATGGTGATGATTTAACCGATATCCCAACCCCACCAGCAGTGACTGGAAAGGTTAGATATTGGGATCAAACTGATTTCACTAATATTACAGCCAATATGGATGTTCACCTTTTAGAAGATGACGCTTACTATACAGTAACGATTATTGATGAGTGGGATCATGTTTATGAAACCCTCAATGTTAAACACGGTGATAAGTTTGTTCCAACAGTGACTCCAAGTAAAGCTGGATATAACTTTATGGGTTATAACCCTGGTTTAGATCATATTGTAGTTTCAGACTTAGAAGTTTTAGTCGTCTATGAACAAGTAACCTTCTCAGTCATCTTTAGAGATCCTGATGGAATCATTCTAAATCAATCAACGGTTAATTATGGTGAGGCAGCAGTAGCGCCAAACTATACTGCACCAGCAGGTTATGAATTTACTGGTTGGGATAAAGCCTTTGATTCAGTCACATCAAGTTTAATTATTAATGCCCAAATCGCTCCACTTGCTTATGAAATCATTCTTCATGCGAATGATGGTGTCTTTTCAAATACAGAAGCAACACTTACAATTGAAAAAGCTTATCTTGAAACCGTCGGTATTCCAGAACAACCAACACGAGCTGGATATAACTTTGTCGGATGGTTCTCAAATCCAGAAGGAACCGGCAATGCTTATCAGTTTAGTGCTGGTACGACAATGCCAATTGATGGATTAACACTTTATGCTAAGTGGAGTCTAAAGAGTTATACAATTACTTATGAAAATCTAGCGGGTATCATTCATGGAAATGCAACAAGTTATAATATCTCAACTGCACCAATTACATTAACCAATCCAGCATCAAGAACTGGATATCAGTTTGTTGGTTGGTTTACAGCGTTAACAGATGGAACAGCAGTAACTTCAATTGATACATCGATTTTATCTAATCAAACGGTGTATGCAAGATGGAGTCCAATCTCATACGGTATTACTTATAACAACTTACAAGGAACAACTCACAGTAACCCAGCAACTTACACAATCGAAAGTGCAACCATTACACTATTAGATCCAAGTGCAAGAACTGGATACACATTCATTGGTTGGTTCACCCAATTATCGGGTGGAACAGAAGTAGAAAGTATCGTCCTTGGTTCAACTGGAGCGGTTGCAGTCTATGCAAGATGGTCAACGATTAGTTATGACATTACTTACAACAACCTACAAGGTGCAAGTAACAGCAACCCAGCTACTTATAATATTGAAACAGCAACGATTAATCTCGTTAATCCAGGAGCAAGAGTAGGCTACACATTTGTGGGCTGGTTTGACGCTCTCGTCGATGGAAATGAAGTGACATCAATTGCACAAGGATCAACTGGAAATAAAGTCCTATACGCAAGATGGAATGTCGTCACATATAACCTAACTTACAACAACTTACAAGGAACAACTCACTGTAACCCAAGCACTTATAATATCGAAACAGCAACGATTAATTTAGCAGATCCAAGTGCAAGAACAGGCTACACGTTTGTAGGCTGGTTTGATGAATTAGTCGGTGGTACAGAAGTTGAAAGTATCACACTAGGATCAACGGGCGATATGGTTCTTTATGCAAGATGGAGTGCAAAACAATATACACTCAGTTATAACAGTATGGGTGGAAGTGCAGTCGCAGATTTATTAGTCACTTATGATGCATCCTTCACTTTAGGAACAACAACTAGATTAGGATATAACTTTAGTGGATGGACGAAAGATTCATTACCATTTAGTAGTGGAACATGGACCATTGATAGTCATGTGACACTCGTAGCAACCTGGAGTCCAATCACTTATAACGTAACTTATTTAGGATTAGATGGCGAAACCCATAGTAATCCAGCAACATACAATATCGAAACAACAACGATTATCTTAAGTGCACCAAGTGAAAGAACCGGATATGAATTCACCGGTTGGTTCACACAAAGCGTTGGTGGTACAGAAGTCACAGAAATCGCACTAGGATCAACTGGCAATAAGACATATTATGCACAGTTTAGTCCAGTCGACTATAGTATTACTTACAATAATTTAAATGGTGCAAGTAATAGTAACCAAGTCACTTATAATATTGAAACAGAAACCTTCAATCTCGTGAACCCAGGAACAAGATTAGGCTACACATTTGCAGGATGGTTTGATGCTGCAGTTGGTGGCAACCAAGTCACTAAAGTTGAAGTAGGAACAACAGAAGACATCGTTCTTTATGCAAGATGGAATGTCGTCACCTATAACCTAACTTACAACAACCTACAAGGTGCAAGTAATAGTAACCCAACAACCTACAATATTGAAAGTGCAACAATCAATCTAGCAGATCCAGGAACAAGAACTGGCTACACATTTGCAGGATGGTTTAACGCTGAAGTGGGTGGAGATGAAGTTACAGAAATCGTAGTTGGCTCAACTGGCAACAAGATTCTTTATGCAAGATGGAATGTCGTCACCTATGACTTAACCTATGAAAACCTACAAGGAACAACTCACGGTAATCCAGCTACATATAATATTGAAACAGCAACGATCAATCTTGCAGATCCAAGTGCAAGATTAGGCTACACATTTGTGGGCTGGTTTGATGAGCTCGCTGGTGGAACTGAAGTAGAAAGTATCGTCCTTGGTTCAACAGAAGATATGACTCTTTATGCAAGATGGAGTCCAATCTCATATGGTATTACTTATAACAACTTACAAGGAACAACTCACAGTAATCCAGCTAATTACACAATCGAAAGTGCAACAATAACCTTAACTGATCCAACAGCAAGAACTGGATATAACTTTGTTGGTTGGTTCACTCAATTATCAGGTGGAACTGAAGTAGAAAGTATCGTCCTTGGTACAACTGGAGCCATCGCAGTTTATGCAAGATGGGAAGCAAAACAATACACCGTCACTTATGATGTTGATGGTGGAAGTGCACTATCAGATTTAACAGTTACATACAATGCAACCTTCACTTTAGGAACAAGTACTAAAGTTGGTTACACCTTCGCAGGATGGACCAAAGATGGACAACCATTCACAAGTGGTACTTGGACGCTTGATCAAGATGTTAATTTAGTCGCTGTTTGGACTGTTAATGAGTACACAATTACTTATACAAATCTATTTGGTGAAACTCATTCAAATGTCGATACTTATACAATTGAAACAACAACAATTACCTTAACTGATCCGACCGATAGAGATTACTACACATTCTTTGGTTGGTATGATGCTGCAACAGGTGGTAATCTAGTCACAGAAATTATGCTAGGTACATCTGGAAACATCACTTTATATGCTCGATGGAATCCGATTGAATATGGTATTACATATGAAAATCTATATGATATGATTCATGAAAATCCTGAAGTATACACGATTGAGTCAGATTTCGACTTAGAAGACCCATCAATTCGTACTGGCCATCGTTTCGTTGGATGGTATGATGATGCTGAAAGTGGTATGAGAGTTCTAGAAATCGTTCCAGGACAGCATGGTCCAATGACTCTTTATGCCCGTTGGGAAATTGCTTATTATGATGTTGAGGGTGAATACTTCTATGAAAGTGTTGCACTATCCACTGATCAACAATCGATCCTATCACCACTCGATCCAGATAATATCAATCTTGATGGTCAACAATCATTTGTTATTCCTAATTTATTACATGGAACATCCATCTCACCAATCACCGAACAAGAAGGTTATGTCTTCAACAGATTCGTTTATAACTCAGTTGTTTATGAAGAACTTGATGACTTACTTTTAGTTACAGATGATATGCAAGGTGTAGAAGTTTATTATAGAAGAATTATTCTTGAAGTATCCTTCACTCAAATTGATCCAGTAACACCAACTCAATACATGACTGATATACGCTACGTATATTACAATGGCACAATCATTGAAGCAAACATTCCGGTCGTAGAAAACGAAGACGTGAATATCACAGCAATTTGGGAACGTTCTGTCTTTACAAACGTTAGAGAAAGCATGGGTATATCAGCACTTTACTTCAACAATACAACAAAGACCATCCGCTTCAAAGATGGTAGTAGTATTATCTTCATTGCTTCACAAGGCACACAAGCCGCTGGAACAGTCTTTATTGGATCCACATCACCAATTTGGAGCCTATCACGTCCAGGATATAAATTCCTTGGCTGGTTCTATAAGGATGGATCTGATGTTGAACAATCACTACCAGCAGCTGATTATGCATTTGATAGTGTATTATTCGTTAATAATCAAACAGAAATTTATTCTAAGTGGGAATTATTACCAGTATACTCTTCACCGTATGATATTAGTGTTACTGTCAATCAAAGTGGTGATATTACAATCACTTGGAAACAAGATCTAGGTCTATTAGCTGTTCCAGAATTTAACTTTTACATTGATCAGATCTTAGTTGATATTTATTCATCAACAATCTCGCAAAATGGTAACATCTTTACACTTGCTATTCCAAATGCACATGCGGATCACGTTTTATTTGATGCTTTAGTTGAAGTTGGTATGCACAGTGTTGCAATACAAGCAATTGGTGATGATATCAATACAGTTTCAGGTCCAGTATCTTCAGAATTTATCTTCGAAAGAAAATCAATTTATGATCAAACACCAGAAGCTGTTGCAGTTTATGATTACTTCATCATTGAAGAATATGATGAAACACAACGTTATATTTTCTACACTAATATGACGTATCAATTCAATTCAACATATAAATTCGAAATATTAACAGGAACTGGTTTAGTCAATCTAGAAAATCTTTATACAATGAAGATGAATAACATCAGTGGTTCATTTACATTTAAACTTACTAGACCTAATCTAACATTTGATATTTATGATGCATTAGTTGTCAAAGATATTAAACAGTTTACTTATGGAACAAATTATCAAACATACATTACAGAAACATCAGGTAGTTCAACTTATCTAGATACAGATGCTCCTTACTATGTTGGTAGTGCAAATAACTTCTATCTTGATGTGAGAATGACCAATACACAAGGTAACAGAATCAAGATTGATGATGCATTATTAACATATTCATTTAAAGTTAAAAATGGTAGTAACTTTGTTGAAATCGAACCTGAAGATTTAGCTAATCATCTAGAAATGTTACCAAACAACCGCATTAAATTTAAGAGTGCAGCAATTGGTGGAACTTATCAAATTGATATCACACCACGTTATAAATCATTGGCTATGACAGCTGCGACATTAACTTATGTTGTTACAGTCAATGCTGGTCACAATGCCTTTACAAACCAAGAGTTGAAGGAATTATTTGCTGACTCTAGTGTCAATATCATCAATTTACATGCAAATATTACTGCTGCGTTAGCACCATCACAATTAAACGCTGACGGATCTCCAAAGAACGTCAAGAATGGTGCTGGTAACGTCTATAATCGTATTTATTCAAGTGACACAGATTCAATCACTATTGAAGGTAACTTCATGACCATCAATGGTAGTAGCCTACCATATAGTAACGCAAGAAGTGGTAGTGGACTCGTTGGTTTTGCAGAAGCATTTGAAATCATCAACGTCCAAATAGCAATGTTTAATTACAATGTTTCAGGTGGTGGTACAAACCTTTCACACTTCACTATGAATAACTTAACCATCATTGGTAATACAACAGTACCAGCTGTCAATTTAGGTGGTACTGCTGAAGAGATCTTACTACAAGAAAGATTAATGAGCAGAAACTCAGGTGGATATATTGGTGTCATGGTATCTAATGGATCATCGACATTTAATAATGTTCAAGTGAAGTTTGCTGTTATCGGATTTAGCCATTATGCTTATGGTACTGGAGTTGAAATGACATTAAATCAAGTCATCGTCGATGATAGCTGGGCAAATGGGCTATACATGCAAGGTGCAACCTTAACAACGATTAATGATTCATTCTTTGGTCAATCGGGTGGACCAGCATTCCACGTATCAGATAGTAGACCTGGAGATGGAATTAATAATCCAACCATAAACATCGATAATTATACTGAAATTGATAACTTCATTTCAGGTGATGAAGCTTGGTTTAAAGCATATGGTATGACAGGGGTAGCACTACAACTTAAATCAAATATTCAATCAGGTATCGCGTCAACTGGCCGTGGAATTATTAAAATGGTCACACATCCAGTCACAGGACTTCAAACAGAAATGATTAACTTCATCTTACTAACTGAACCACATAGTGGTGCAAAGGTTGAAGGAATACCTGGCACAATAACAGATGCATCTGAAGTTCAAATCATAATTAATGGAACAACACTTAATCGTTCATTTGATTACTTAACTAGTGGAGATCCAAGAATTAGTGGTGGTCAATATGCATTCCCAATTGGACTCTATAGTGATTTAACTGCATTTGGAAATTTACTTAACACAATTGGTACATATGCATATTCTCAATATACAAAGGTCTTGACTGAAGCAGAAATTGGTGACTTAGGTAAGTTAGCATCATTCTACAACTTAACAGGTCAACAAATTGTTGATGACTTTGAAGATGCTGGATGGAATATGGCGAATATTGGAAATCATCTTGGTATCACTATTTTTACAGAAAGTGTCATTGTCCCACAATACTTTGAAGTTCTATCACCATTGCCAATCTTCTCAGCAGGTTATGCAATCGTTATAATCGAGTTACGTCCACTATCATAATGATAAGCGAGTTTATTGATTATTTCTGGTCCCAAAAAGGTTTTACCTATGATCCACTTGAAGGGTTAACTTTCGGTTCATATCACCTCAATATGATGGCAATTACTGCAGGCATATTTGTGGTGATATGGATCATTGGGGGCCGACTAAAACATAAACAAGGATTTCTAATCGCGTTGTCTCTTATACTACTTATATTAGAAGCATTAAGAGTCATCAATTTTATGTTTGTTTTTGATCGGACCTTAATGGGTTCAATCTCGTTTCACATGTGTTCAATAGGCGTCTATATAGCGATTATCACGGGTATTTTTAGAAAACAATGGATGTTTGATGCGATTGCATTACAGGCAATTATTGGTGCTCCTTTAGCACTCATTATACCAACTGGAATACTACCTTGGTTTAATCTCTATAGCTTCATGCCGATGCAAAGTTTTATCTCACATATGTTATTATTTTTAATGCCACTTTATGCATGTAGACATCATTTGTGGCAAGTCAAATTGAAACATTTCTACATTCCAATTTTAAGTGTTTTAATCTCAACGGGGATAGCTTACGGAATGAGTCTATTTAATCTACATTTCGAAACAGGTGGATTTACTAACTTTTTCTGGACTCGTATGAAAGAACCATTCTTTGATTTAATATGGAATCTACCTCATCCTTGGTATCTGGTTGTCCTAATTGGAATGTTCATAATTACTGGATTGATCGTCTACCTAGGATTAATACTTGTTCAGAATATATTCAAAGGATTTAAACATAAAAGTTCATAGTTTTTCATAAATAGTTATTAAGGGGGAGAATCATATGGGATTACTATTTAAGAAAGCAACAAAAGTAATTGAAGTCAATAATCCATTTTTCGATTATTATACGTTAAAGGTTGAAATACCTGAAGGTTTTCATTGGAAGCCAGGGCAATTCACTTTATTATCATTCAAGGGGAAATTCAAGGGACGTCACTGGCACGCATTCTCAATTGCATCAACGATGGAAGAAGGATACATTTTATTTGGAACAAGAACAGGAGAACATCCATCTGGATTCAAAGAATACTTAAAGAACCTAAAGGCTAATGACTTTGTTTATTTACGAGGTCCAATTGGTGGTTTTGGTTTTTGTAATCGAAATAAACCAATTGTCTTATTTGCTGGGGGGATTGGTATAACACCTATTTTTTCTCTGTTAAAATCAAATTATAAAGTGGATGTTGAGACACATATCGTTTATGCATCTTCTAAATCTTATCTATTTAAAGATGAGATTGATCAATTAATTCACAGAAACCCATTCCTAAGAATTACTTACACGAGGAGCACAGAGGAAACTCAAAATGTTTTGAGCAAACTCATCATCAAATATGGTAATGATGCAAGTTATTTTACAGCGGGGTCATACCGTGCCATTAAAGGAACTAAACAGTTCTTAAGGGATCATAAAATTAAACGCAGAAACATGTTTAGTAACCGATTCTTTGGTTATAACTGATAAAATAAAAAGCCTTCACAAGTCTAATCGATTTGTGAAGGCTTTATTGTTAATTAGCATCTACAAGTTTTAAATCTCTTAAACTTTTGTAATGCTTAATTTCAATTGGTAAGTATACCAATGTGACGATGAATAATGCGATGAAGATCATAAACCCAACATAGAGTTCTTTTGATATATCTATTAAAAATGCGAATGGACTACCATAACCCATACCAAGTAAGAAGTAATCTGCACCAGGTATAAATGCATTAAATGTCATTGCAACACTTGCTAGTATTAACATCACAAC
>JAEYXZ010000063.1 GCA_023431045.1 Bacillota bacterium
ACCATACATTACACATCCGGTTGCTGTCGCACGCATTCTTACCGATCTACAAGCAGGTCCTTCAACCTTAATTGCAGCACTGCTTCATGATACTGTTGAAGATACTGACTTAACACTTGATGAAATAGAACAAGAATTTGGTAAAGATGTCTCACAGCTCGTTGATGGTGTCACTAAATTAAACAAGCTATCATTCAATATTGAATCTCAAGCGGAAAACCATCAGAAAATGTTACTCGCAATGGCAAAAGACATTCGAGTTGTCTTAGTGAAGATTGCCGACCGTCTTCATAATATGAGAACGCTCGATTCAATGGCACCAGAAAAACAAATTAGAATTGCTAAAGAGACTTTGGAAATTTACGCACCAATCGCGCATCGATTAGGTCTTTTCCGCATGAAGGCTGAACTAGAGGACCGCTCACTTCGTTATGTCGATCCTTCGATGTATTACAAAGTATCCAATTTAATTAAAGCTAAAAAAGCCGAACGTGAGAGTTCAATCGATCATGTTATTGAATACATCACAACATTATTCACTGAATCCGCAATGACGAACTTTGAAATCAAAGGCCGGATTAAAAATATTTATTCGATTTATAAGAAGATGGTTAATTCACAACGTGCATTCGAAGATATTTATGATTTATTAGCAGTTAGAATTATTGTCGATAAAGTTGAATCTTGTTATCAAGCATTAGGAATCATCCATGCTCATTTCACCCCAATTCCAAGACGTTTTAAAGATTATATTGCTGTTCCAAAACCGAATATGTACCAATCACTTCATACCACGGTTCTCCATAGTGATGGGACCTTATTTGAAGTTCAAATTCGTACTCATGAAATGGATATGGTTGCTGAAAATGGGATTGCTGCCCACTGGGCATATAAAGAAAATAAAGTTTATTCTAAAGAGAAAGAACAATTTGAAATTGCACAACGTCTAAAATGGTATGCTGAGTTATTAAAATTAGCAGAAGATGAAGATGAGAAGAAAGAAAAGAGCGAAACATTTGTTGAAACGGTTAAAACCGATATTTTATCTGCAAATGTTTATGTCTATACACCAAAAGGTGAAGTCATTGAATTACCTGTTGGATCAACACCGATTGACTTTGCATACCGCATTCATACCGATATTGGTAATCGAATGGTTGGAGCAATGGTTAATAATCGAATTGTCACACTAGACCATGAGCTACAACATGGTGATGTGGTTGCGATTAAAACGAATAAGAACTCGAGTGGTCCATCCGAAGACTGGATTAAGATTGCTAAATCTCCACATGCTAGACATAAGATTAAGGGTTTCTTAAACAAAGAAAATCGCGATCAAATCTTAGCAATTGGTCAAGATTTACTCCAAAGAGAATTATCACTTGCTAAAATTGATGTTGCATTAACCGATGATATGGTTAAGAAAATGTTTGAGAAAAACATGGTAGAGACGGTTGAAGATCTCTGTTTTGAAATTGGTAAAAATAATATTTCACCCAAAACAGTTATTAATAAACTAACTCAACCAGAAGTTGGTCGAGAAGCAATTATTCAACGTCAAATGGAAAAAACGGCTCGTCAACTCATTTCAACATCAGATACGGGTGTTGTTGTAGAAGGTTTAACTTCACCTCAAATCAAACTCGCAAATTGTTGTACACCAGTTCCAGGGGATGATATTCTTGGCTATGTAACTAAAGGTAGTGGTATTGTCGTTCACGCGAAACATTGTTCAAACCTAAAGGAATATGATGCAAATCGTTTATTACCCGCATATTGGGGTACTAATATTACAAGAAAGTATGCGACTTGGATCAAGATTATTGGTACTAACCGAAACGGTATGTTAAATGACATTATTACAACCACAAACGCGGGTGGCGTGAGCATTGCTGAAATATCTGCAGTATCCAATAATCAATTAGAAAATATCATTAAGCTTAAAATTTCACTTAATAATTTATCAGAGTTAAACGCCTTAATTGCTAATCTTCATAAAGTCCAACAAGTCTATTATGTAGAGCGTGAAATCAGATGAGAATGATTGTCCAAAAGGTTAAGTATGCAAAATTAACCGTCAATGATGTCTTAATATCACAAATCAAAGAAGGTTATTTAGTCTATTTAGGTGTTCGTTACTCAGATGATTTAAAATTGGCTGAGAAGATGGCTGATAAGTTAACAAAGTTAAGACTCTATTATGATGAAAATGATAAAATGAACTTGAGCTTAAACAAAGCGATTCATGAAATTATGGTCGTATCGCAGTTTACACTCTACGGCGATGTGACAAGAAATCATCGTCCAAGTTTCACTGAAGCAGCATCAGGGGATGTTGCAAGACCAATCTATTTACACTTTATTGATTATTTAATTAACCTAGGTTATACTGTGAAACAAGGTCAATTTGGTGAACATATGAAAATTGAAACAATCAATGATGGACCACTTAATCAATGGGTCACAATGGGGGAAAATAATGAAAATTAATTATCGATTATTAAATATTCTCATTTTACTAGCGATTGTTATTTTAGGTATTTATATTTACCCATATGTGAGTACTTTAATCAATAATGCAATACTCGCAATTATGCCATTGATTCTCGCATTCTCACTTGCATATATTTTAAATCCACTCATTAACTTGCTTGAAAAGATCAAAATACCTCGATTCTTAGGAATCTTTTTAGTTTATGCTGTGACGGTTTTATTCTTTATCTATTTAATCTTTGGTGTGATTAAACCAGCACTTGATGACTTAGGTAATATTTCAGATGGTATTACAAATATTATGAATGAGATTGGTCGAATCACAGGACTAAATACGATTGATGTGACAGCTTATATCATAGATATTGTTGCTGATACTCAAGCTCAAATTAATTCATTCTTTACAGCAACAGAAGGTACCGCTGGAGATGTTTGGTATACAATTGTTGCTGGTGCTGTCATCGTTGTCGTTGGGATTATCTTTGTCTTTAATTTTCCAAAAATGCGCGATAAAGCCAAAGTATACCTAGGTGAAAATGTCAAACCTAAAACCTATGACTACATTAGAGCTCTCGATCATGAACTAACGACTTATTTATGGGCAGAAGTTATTATTGCATTTATTCAATTTGTTGAATATAGTTTATTAATGCTCATTCTATCCTTTTTCTTCCCACAATTCTTTCCGCTCGTCTTATTAGTCGGCTTTGTTGCGGCGGCATTATCCTTAATTCCATATTTTGGTGGATATTTTGCAATTATCTTTACCGCAATTATCATCATGACACAACCGGTAGCGGCTTACGGTATGATTGGACTAGGCATATTTACACTAATCTTCCCACAACTAGATGCGTATGTCATTAATCCAAAGATTTATCACTCTCAACTCAAATTAAACCCAGTTACAACGATTGCTTTTGTACTTTTAGGACAAGCATTCTTTGGTATTATTGGAGCGATTCTATCGGTTCCTGCACAAGTGATTTGGGTTGTTACTTGGCAATATTATAAGGACAATTTTAAGTCGGGTATAAAGAAATTTAATGATAATATGTAATTGACTTAATTAACATTAAATGATAAACTTTATATAAGTAAATCGGTTGAAGATGAAGAAAAAATATCTCCTTTATTACAAGCGACTGAGTGGTTGGTGAAAACTCAGAATAAACAGATATGGGACAACTTCTGAAACCAAGAGTAACTTTGAGGGCTATGGATTCCATAGAACTAAGGTGGCACCGCGAAATGATTCGTCCTTAGATTAAGTTTTAAGGACGTTTTTCTTTAAGAAAAGAGGAGTAAATATGAAACAACCAGTCATTATTTTCGAAAATTTAATGTTAAGAGACATCAATGTCCATGATGCAAAAGATATGTATGAATACGGAAAAGATATCGATGTTGTTAAGTACTTATCATGGGGACCATACCAAGATTTATCTGAAGCAGTTGGATCCATTAAACAGTATTTTTTAACACGTCCACTAAAAGGACTACCGGTTGGATATGCAATTGTTGATACCACGAAAGATAAAATGATTGGTACAATTGATTTTCACACCAAACATTCAGATGGTTCATATGAAATTGGATTCTGCTTGAATAAGGATTATTGGGGACAAGGGATTATGACTAAAGCTTTAAGAAAAATTCTTGAAGTTGGATTTTATTATCATGGATTTCATAAAATCGTGATTGGTCATGCCGAAAATAATCTTGCTTCGAAACGTGTCATCGAAAAGAATGGGTTTATCTTTGATAAGGTTGATTTAGAGCGCTATTATAACCGTTTTACTGGACTAAATGAACCATCCAGTTTGTATTATTTGACGAAGGAGACATTCAAATGAGTTTTGTAAAAGTCAAAGGAACTTATGATGTTCTACCAAATGAATCAAGAGCTTGGCAAGCACTAGAAAGTCATATTCGCGATTTATATCGCCTTTATAACTATGCCGAAATTCGCACACCAATCATGGAGTACAGCGAAGTCATTCACCGCGAAACAGAATTCTCTGATACTGTTACAAAAGAAACTTATAATTTTAAGGATAAATCCGATCGTGACTTAACACTTCGTCCAGAAGGAACAGCTGGAGTAATCAGAAGTTATATTGAAAATAAACTTTATGTCGACCAAGAAGTGGTTAAACTTTATTACATGGGACCAAACTTCCGTTATGAAAGACCTCAAAAAGGACGCTTTAGACAATTCATGCAATTTGGTGTCGAAGCGGTCGGTTCAAATGATCCAAGACTAGATGCAGAAGTGATTGCACTTGCACACCAAACAATTGAATCATTGGGATTAAAAGGTGTTGTCGTTAAAGTTAATTCCCTTGGTGATGATTTAAGTAAAGAAAACTTTAAAGAAGCTTTAAAAAACTACTTATTACCATATGAAGAACAACTCTCGCCAGATTCTAAAAGTCGTCTTGTCAAAAACCCACTTCGTATCTTAGATTCAAAAGACCCATCAGATCAAGTTATCATTAAAGATGCACCACGCCCTGTTGATTTTTTAACGGTGGAAGCGAAGGCTCATTTTGATTTAGTCATTCATACTCTGGATTTATTAAAGATTCCATATGTACTGGATCCAAAACTCGTTCGTGGTCTTGATTATTACTCTCACACTGTGTTTGAGATTCAAGCTGAAATTGAAGGCTTTGGAGCTCAAAATGCTTTAGGTGGTGGTGGTCGTTATCAAAGTTTAGTGAAAGAACTAGGTGGACCAGACCAAGCGGGCATTGGGTTTGCTTTTGGGATGGAAAGACTATTAAGTGCGCTTGAAATCGAAGGTGTTAAGTTGACTGCTGAAGAAGCACTAGACGTATACTTCATTACTTTTGATGACCAAGCTAAAAACTATGCACAACCACTTTTACAATCAGTTAGAAAAGCTGGATTAAAAGCTGAAATGAATTACTCAATGAAATCCTTTAAAGGACAATTAAAGCATGCACTTAGATTGAATGCAAAGTTTATTGCGATTATCGGTGAGGATGAAATGAAGCAATCAGTCGTTAGTTTAAAGAACACAAAAACCGAAATTCAAGAAACTGTCAAGATGGATGAACTGATTCATCATTTAAAGGAGTTAATCTAATGTATACTTATACACATCATAACGCAGAATTAAGTCTTAAAGACGTTGGCAGCCATGTTGCACTCAAAGGGTGGGTTGCTAAGAAAAGAAACCTAGGTGGACTTATTTTCATCGATTTAAGAGATAAATATGGGATTACACAATTAGTTGTGAGACCTGAAAGTCTTGTTTATGAAGATGCAAGTCAACTTAAAAATGAATATGTCATCGAAATCAAAGGGGTTGTCTTAGAACGTGAAAGTAAGAATGCTAATTTAGCAACTGGTGATGTCGAAATATTAGTCACTGCACTTCATATTCTAAACACCGCTGAAACACCACCGATTACACTTGGCGATCAAGATAATATCGCAGAAGATGTTCGTCTTAAATATCGTTACCTTGATTTAAGAAGACCAAGTTCACAAAATTATCTACTCAAAAGAAGTCAAATTACTCAAGCTGTCCGTGAATCTTTAATTGAACAAGGATTTACAGAACTTGAAACACCTTATCTAGTTAAGTCAACACCAGAAGGAGCAAAAGAATATTTAATACCTTCAAGACTTTATCATGGTGAGTTTTACGCACTTGCACAATCTCCACAAATTTTTAAACAAATGTATATGGTAGCAGGTTTTGAAAAGTACTTCCAACTCGCACGTTGTTTTAGAGATGAAGATTTACGTGCTGACCGTCAACCTGAATTCACTCAAATTGATATCGAAGCATCATTTGTTGACCAAGATGATATCTTGAATTTAAGTGAAAGAATGATGGCTCATGTATTTAAGCGAATTCTTAATAAAGACTTAAGACTTCCACTCCAAAGAATGCCATATCATGAAGCATTTGATTTATATGGCTCAGATAAACCAGACTTACGATATGAACTAAAAATTCAAACATTTACTGATCAAGTAAAACCTTTTAATATTGGATTGTTTGAAGGACGCGAAGCAATCCGTGGATTCATGGTTAAGAATCATGATGTCTTCACACGAAAGGCAATAGATCGTTATACAATGGAAGTGAAGAAAAATCATGGTGAAGCACTAGCATATGTTAAAAATGAAAAAGGTGCATTAAGTGGTTCAATCGCAAAACTTGTCAACGAAAGCTTAATTCCTGATGGATATACGTTATTCCTAATTCCTGGAAGCTATGAAAACTCAACCAATGCTGCTGGTGCATTAAGAAAAGAACTCGCTAAGGATTTAAATTTAATTGATCCTCAAGCTGAGGCTTTATTATGGGTAACAGATATGCCACTCTTTGAATATCGCGAAGAAGAAAATCGTTATTATGCAAAACATCACCCATTCACATCCCCTAAGGATATTGATACATTTGATTCAAATCCAAGACATGCGATAGCAAAAGCATACGACTTAGTCTGGAATGGTTATGAAATAGGTGGCGGATCAATTCGAATCCATAACCAAGAAGTTCAAACCAGAATGTTTAAAGCATTAGGCTTTGAACCAGAACAAATTAAACAGAAATTTGGTTTCTTAGTCGATGCACTTAAATATGGAACACCTCCACATGGTGGGGTTGCATTTGGTCTTGATCGCTTGGTCATGTTAATGACTAAGACTGAAAATATTAGAGATGTCGTTGCATTCCCTAAAACTCAATCAGCAAGAGACTTGATGATGCAATCTCCTAATATCGTTGATACAAAACAATTAGAAGAACTAGGAATCAAGGTGAAATAACATGAAAGAAATTACTTTTGCAGGTGGTTGTTTTTGGGGTGTAGAAGCATACTTCAAACAACTAAGAGGTGTCGTTGATACATCGGTTGGTTATGCGAATGGTAATAAAGAGAATCCAAGTTATCGTGAAGTTTGCGATGGTATCGCAACCCACGCTGAAGCAGTTTATATTAAGTATGAAGAAAATGAGATTTCTTTATTTCAGCTTTTTGAACATTTCTTCAGAATTATTGATCCAACCACAATGAATCGTCAAGGACATGATATTGGTGTTCAATATCGTAGTGGTATTTATTACCATGATTTAGATACAAAAGAACAAGCTCTTCAATATATCGCAGAAGAACAAAAAAAATACAGTAAAAAAATCGTTGTTGCACTAGAACCATTAAAAAACTATTATTTAGCTGAAAATTATCATCAAGATTATTTAGATAAAAATCCGGGTGGTTATTGTCATGTTGATTTAAACCTAGCGAAAGAGGATGAGAAGAAATGAAACGTGAAAACTACTTATCATGGGATAGTTATTTTATGGGAGTTGCTAAACTATCTTCACTCCGCTCTAAAGACCCTGCAACGCAAGTTGGAGCATGCATTGTTAATGAAGATAAACGCATCATCGGGATTGGTTATAATGGACTTCCATTTGGACTATCTGATGATGAATTCTCATGGGCAAAAGAAGGCGATTTCGTTAATACGAAATACCCATATGTCGTTCATGCAGAAGCCAACGCCATCCTAAATGCAACCACATCGCTTAAAAATGCAACCATTTATGTGACGTTATTTCCATGCAATGAATGTATGAAATTAATCGTTCAATCAGGCATTAAAGAAATCGTATATGTTTCAAATAAAGATGATGGAAAAGAATTTAACCAAGCATCTAAAAAGATGATGAATTCGGCTCAACTTAAAGCACGACAAATTCAAATGGAGACAATTATACTTAATGATGAATCCTCAATATAAACAATGGTTCCATACGTTTATATTTGCATATATTTATTTGATGATGGCACTTTGTATACCATCTAATTTTGCTGTTACAGCACCTTATAAAACACGTTCGTCAGCGACATTAATCACCATTGATGGCGTGATACCAAATACAAATCTACATATCGTCTCAGTCATATCAATGAAAGGCATAACACCATTTCAACGGATGATCTATGAATTATCTGATGAACTTGATGTGAGAGAATTAACAGTCATCGACCAACAAATTTCATCATTAGAAGAATTAACTCGTGGTCAAGTTCAGAAGCAAAGTGCTTACGAACTATCGATCATTCATGGTTATCAATTGGCTGCAGTAACAAATCCTTCAATTGAAGTCGATTATGAATTTGTAGGGATGGTTGTTGATTACCGCTATAAGAAGTTTAGTCAGTTCCAAATTGGTGATGTCATCACTAAAATCAATGGTCAATCATATACCAATTATGAAGACATGCGTCAAACCTTTGCAACAGATTATGAAGTTGATTTAACCATCAAAAGACAAAATACTGAGATTGAAGTCGAATTAAAACGACTTCCAACCGATATTTATTTTAGTTTCTACCCTAAATACAACATTTTAAGTGCAACGCCAAGTTATGAAACACCAGGACTTGAATTAGTTTCTGGTGGTCCCTCGAGTGGAATGATTCAAACACTTGCAATCTATTTATCATTGGTCAATGATATGATTGTTGATGACATTGTCGTTGGAACTGGAACAATTACTAATTTAGGAACAGTTGGAGAAATTGGTGGACTGAAACAAAAGGTTTACACTGCGATCCATGAAGGTATTAAGTACTTTATTTGTCCAGCATCTCAATATGACGAAGTCGCTCATCTTGATGGTCAAGGGATAGAAATCTATGGTGTTTCGACGATTGAAGAAGCAGTGGAGGTACTCCATGAAATTTTTGTTTAACTTTTGGAATCGTTACATCACCATCCGTCGCCGAATGGATCAAGTCACAACTTGGAAGTCACTCATTTTAGGAGCTTTACTTGCACTTTTAATAACCTCAGTATGGGCGGCACCACTGATTATTATGATCGCATCATTGATGGTATTTGTTCATTTACAAATATTAGCAACAGTACTTATCTTTATAGTTGTTATCGGTGCAGTTTATGGATTTAGTTTCGCACATTTTTGGGTTCTAAAGAAATTAGAACCAAGAATTCAAAATATGAATACACATATTGTTGCTTTAACCGAATCGACTTTAGTAGCGCTCGTTTTACTTATTGTTGGACTCATATTTACGATACAGCTTTTTGGAAGGATATAATGATGATTATTTCATATTTATTAATACTACTTGTCATAATTATAGACGTTGTCACGAAACAAACTTTTAGTTCTATTTATGCAGTAGGAGAAGTTGAAGTGATTTTTGATAATATTCTTGTTTTTGGATATGTCCAAAATCGCGGTGCATCCTTTGGTATGCTTGAAGGTGCACAATTCATTTTCTTCATCGTGACCATTTTTGCACTTAGTCTGTTTGGATATTTATTTACTAAGAGTAATATTAAAACGAAGAAAGTATATACAATCTCATTAATATTACTTATTAGTGGAACACTAGGAAATGCCATTGATCGTCTTTTCTATGGTTATGTCATTGACTTTATTAGAGTTCCGTTCTTACCATTTGTGGGTAATACATTTTTCAATGTTGCTGATACTGCATTAAACGTCGGTATTGGTTTAATGGTTGTAGATGTTATCTTTTTTGAAGGGAAGCGAGAAAAAAATGTCGATAAATCCAAAGAATCCGATCATACTAACGAGTCCTGATCCGATTAGATTAGATCATTTTTTAGTAATAAAACTGGAGTATACTCGTAGTTTGATTACAAAAATGATTAAAGATGGAGAGATTCTAGTCAATCAAAATAAAGTTAAACCAGGCTATATGCTAAAACCTACTGATCAAATTGAAGTTTTTGAGCAAGAAATCAAAAAGTTAGGACTAGAACCAGTTGATTTATCACTTGATATTGTTTATGAAGACGAACATTTATTAATTGTTAATAAACCTAAGGGATTAGTTGTTCACCCTGCATCAAGCTATAAAGAACCAACGCTTGTTCATGGGTTGCTCTATCAAATGAATTCATTAAGCAATATTAATGGCGTTAATAGACCAGGAATTATCCATCGAATTGATAAGGACACCAGTGGTCTTTTAATGGTTGCAAAAACCAATCAAGCCCATCAAATTCTATCCAAAGATTTAGCACAGCATCTCATTAAACGTAGTTATTACGCGTTTGTTCATGGACAAATACTAGAAAAACGAGGACGAATTGATGCACCGATTGGTCGCGATCCTAAATCACGCGTTAAGATGGGCGTTGAAGCAAGTGGAAGACATGCCATCACACATTTTGAAGTGATTGAATCCTTTAAGAAATATACTTTAATTAAATGTGATCTTGAAACAGGTAGAACTCATCAAATTCGTGTTCATATGGCATATATCAACCACCCTGTTGTTGGTGACATCACCTATGGTGTTAAACCACCACATACGAATAATGGACAACTGCTTCATGCTTATAAACTTGCATTTACACATCCGATAACAAAAAAAGCAATGGAATTTGAGATCCCATTGCCAGAATATTTTAATCAATTTAAGATGTCACTAAGCTAGATTTTGTTTAGTCACATTTTTGAAATTGGTTTTAGCGACTTTGATTAACATATCAAAACCGTGTTGATCATAGATTTGTTTAACTTGTTCATCAACTTCTTTAGCTGCTCCAAGTTTTAATGACATGTTAAGCATTTTTGAAAATTCATGCATTTTAACCAAGAATGCATAT
>JAEYXZ010000005.1 GCA_023431045.1 Bacillota bacterium
CATCAGATCATCCCACGTCTTTATCATCGGGATCATCTCCTTGTTGGCTTGTTTCTATGACATCTTTTGTCTTATCTTCTTTAAATCCATAACGCCAATACCAAATCAGTGCGCTCAATAAGCCTACATTAACAAAGAGTAATCCCCAACCGATTGGACTGCTAAACATATAAGTCATAAAGTTAATGAATCCAGATGAAGGAATTGTGAAGGCGTGTTTACCGATTATATCATCAACTAAAACATAATGTGTGCTACCATCTGAAGTCCGCCACTTATCATATTTACCTTGATTATCTGCAGGTAGGTCATATACACCATGAGGATAGGTGATGACATGTCCTTCTTCATCAATGCGGTAGAAATGATGAGTTACAACGGTATAGACATACGTTGTTGTACCTCGTGGTTTGACCCAAGTTTCAAAAATGATAATGTCTCCATCTTTAAGGGTTGATGGATCATCTAGTTTAGTTGCAACAATAAAATCGTTGACCATGATTAAATCTTCCATTGATTCTGAAATGACTTTATACCAACCGACACCAAAGGTTTTAATTAATCCATTTGGAATGGATACTGAGATAACAATGACTAAAGTTAAAAAACCGATGATACCATAAAACAGGACATCTTTAATGATTTGCCATGGACGTTTTTTGGGTTTCATCGGTTCTTGCATCACTTTATCTATTATCCTTTTTTGTTTTTAATCATTTTCATCCGTGTGAATTCTTCACGGTCGCGTTCTTCTAATACTTCAGTAATGAATTTAATATTTGATTCAAGTGTTGGAATGACAACGTTTTGTAACGCATTAGATCTTTTCTGACTTTTTCTAATCGCATTTGCAAGTCGGTAAGCAGAATTATCAATTTCAGCTAGTTTAATTGTTAAATCTCTTACTTCCTGAAACATTCGGTATGCATAGTCAAACTTAGAATTGGTCGAGCGAAGACCATAGGACAATCGAATTTGAGGTTTCTCATATTCAATCGTTGGCAGGTCAACCCCCATCACTGAATGATAAGTAATACTCATATTATCATCAATTGGGATTGCTTTTGCAATATCTCCAACAATACCTAAGGTAATATTGGCATCTTGAAGTGCGTGATATGCCTTTTGATAGGTGGTCGTAATCGTTTCACGAATTGTTGTAACTTCATTTAATAACACCATCATTTCACGGACTAAGATGTTTTTCTTACGGTCCATTAAATGATATCCCATTTTAGCCAAACTATGAGATTTTTTTAAATTCATCAACTCACCTTTGGTTGGAATAACTTGGTTCGTCATGATGAAACATCAGCCTTTAATATGATTCGATCAATCATATTTTCATGTTCTAAACTAAAGCGTTTGATTGCTCTAGATTGATTGTAATAAGCCTCAACATCTTTACGATCAAGTCTTGATAGTTCTGTTATTGGAAGAACAGATAATAAATCCCACCCTAAATCAAGGGTTTCATCCATGCTTCTATTTTCATCATTTTGATTTAAGAAATGAGCTTCAAATAATTTACCAAATAAAATATAGGTTTGATCGACTTCGTTTAATTCATCTTCACCAATAACTGCAGCAAGAGAACGAATATCAAATACCTTTGCATAACTTGCAAATAACTGATTTGCTAGTGCTTGGTGATCTTTTCTCGTGTATTCACTACCAATGCCATCCTTCATTAGACGGGAAAGGGAAGGTAAAACACCAATCGGTGGAAAAATACCTTTTTGATGAAGTTCTCTTGATAAAACAATTTGACCTTCAGTAATATAACCTGTTAAATCAGGGACTGGATGTGTAATATCATCATTAGGCATCGTTAAAATTGGAATTTGAGTAATGGATCCTTTACCACCATGGACCATTCCGGCGCGTTCATATAAAGATGATAAGTCAGAGTATAAGTAACCTGGATATCCTTTTCGTCCTGGAATTTCACCTTTAGAGGATGAGAATTCTCTTAATGCTTCACAATAGGCAGTCATATCGGTTAGAACAACTAATACGTGATAACCTTTTTCAAACGCTAAATATTCTGCAGCGGTTAGCGCACAACGAGGCGTTAAGATACGTTCAATGATTGGATCGTTTGCAACATTGACATACATGACAACTCGGTCCATGACATGAGATTCCTCAAATGCTTGTTTAAAGTATTGAGCAACATCATGCTTAACACCCATTGCAGCAAATACCACACAAAATTGTTCATCTTTCGAGTCAGCAATTTTCGCTTGTTTAACGATTTGAACAGCGAGTTCATTATGTGACAATCCTGTTCCGGTAAAAATTGGTAATTTTTGTCCACGAATTAATGTTGTTAATGTATCAATGGATGAAATACCTGTATGAATATAGTTTCTAGGATAGATTCTTTCAACTGGGTTTAAAGGATTGCCATTGACGTCTTTTTTAACACTTGAGAAGACTGGACCTAGTCCATCAATCGGTGAACCTGAACCATTAAAGATACGACCTAAGATTTCTTTAGATAAACCAATTTCAAGTGGTTTACCAATGAACTTAGTTTTAACACCGGTTAAACTCATACTTTCAGTGCCTTCAAAGACTTGGATTGCGACTTTGTCACCATCAATTTGAATGATTCTACCATGTCTTGTTTGACCAGATTCTAATTTAATTTCAACGACTTCATCAAAACCAACATCGGTTACACCTTCTAAGAAGATGAGCGGTCCATTGATTGCTGATAAGCCAATATATTGTGTACTCATCGTTAACCTCCTAGTGGACACTTTCCATGATGTGGGTAATGCGTTCTTTAATTCGATCAAATTTATCGAGTTCATCGTTCTTAATGTTGTACTTCATTTGAATGACTTCTTCAAAAATTTGCGTTTGACTAATCAGACTTAAAGCTTTACCCGTTTGGATAAACTTAGAGACTTGTTCATAAAGATAAATAATGACTTCCATCATCTTTAATTGTTTCATGAGTGGAACGAACGTATCTTCTTTATGGAATGCATTTTGTTGTAGGAAACCTAAACGAATGACACGTCCAATTTCAATCGTTAGTTTTTGATCATCTGGTAGTACATCTGCACCAACTAAATGAACGATTTCCATTAAGTTATTTTCTTCTGTTAATAAGGCTCTAATTTGTGAACGATACTTTAAGAACTTTGGATCAATTTCATGATTATACCAAGAGGATAGATCATGAATGTATTCTGAATAGGATTGATTCCAATTCACTGCTGCATAGTGACGTTGATAAGCAAGTGCTTTATCAAGTGCCCAGAAACATCTTACGAAACGCTTTGTATTTTGTGTAACAGGTTCTGAAAAATCAGCACCTTGAGGTGAGACCGCACCAATAATTGTGACGGATCCCTTCGTTTCATTTAAGTTACTGACGTAACCAGCTCTTTCATAGAATTGTGAAATTCTTGATGGAAGATATGCAGGGAATCCTTCTTCCGCAGGCATTTCTTCTAAGCGTCCTGAAATTTCTCTTAAAGCTTCTGCCCAACGTGATGTTGAGTCAGCCATGATTGCAACATGATACCCCATATCACGGTAATATTCTGCAATGGTGAGTCCCGTATAAATGGATGCTTCGCGAGCAGCAACTGGCATATTTGAAGTGTTTGCAATTAAGACTGTGCGGTCCATTAAAGATTGATTGGTTCGTGGGTCGATTAAGGCTTGGAATTCTTCTAGAACTTGCGTCATTTCATTACCGCGTTCTCCACAACCAATATAGACAATAACATCCGCATCACACCACTTTGCAAGTTGGTGTTGCATCATTGTTTTACCGGTACCAAAACCACCTGGAACCGCTGCAGTTCCACCTTTTGCAATCGGAAATAAGGTGTCAACAACACGTTGTCCTGTGATTAATGGTTCAAATAAATTTAAGCGTTCTAAGACGGGTCTGGCTTTCTTAATTGGCCATTGTTGTTGAAGTGTTAATTCAATACCATTATCTAAAGTAACGATGACATCATCAACTTTATATTGACCGTTTGGTTTCACATGTAAAACCGTTCCAGAGACGGTTGGCGGAACCATTAATTTATGTAGGATTGAGCGTGTTTCAGGGGTTGTTGCGTAAACCATTCCAGGTTTTAAAACATCACCTTTTTTAACCGTTAAAGTGATATTCCAAAGTACATCTAAATCTAGTGCTGAAGCTTCTGATCCAGCTGCAATAAAGATTCCTTCTTGTTGTGCAATTCTTTTTAATGGACGTTGAATTCCGTCAAAAATTTGCGACATCATTCCTGGTCCTAAATCGACTGAAACAAGAGCATTAGTTCCATAAACCGGATCTCCACACTTTAAACCGGTAGTTGATTCATAGACTTGAATCACGGTTTCATCTTTTGAAATTGAAATGACTTCTCCCATTAATTTATGAGGTCCGACTAAAACTCTTTCAAGCATTGAGAAGGCATTGGTTGCTTTGACTTTGACAACCGGTCCATTAATTGAATAAACTGTATTTTCCATCGTCTACCTACTCTCCGAACCAATTGGCATGATCGTAAAACCATGTCTTAGCATCACTTAATTTTGCGTTAAAAGTTTCATCCACGATAGTCTTTTGATTTTTAGCATAAAGGTAAAAACCACCAATAATATCAGGGTTAAACTTGATGTTTAATCCCTTAGTTAAAGATTGAACAAAATCCTCGTTTGAACCAACTTCAATCGTATCATACTTAGTTAAGTCATACTTTGATAAGACCGATTTAAACCAGACTTGATAGTCCTTCGATTGTTTGAAAGAATTAATTTTAGCTTTTAATTCATCAAATAAATTCTCTAGTAAATCAGTTCTTACTTTCATCACTTCTAAATCAAGTTTGCGAGTTAGTGCGACCAATTCTTGTTGACGTGCTTTTCTCTCTTCGATTTCAAGAAGTTCTAATAGATGTTCTTTTTCTTCTTTTAATTCATTCTCAAAAAGCGCTCTTGCTTCACGCTTTAATTGATTGATTTCTGTCTTTAATTGTTCGATTTCGATGCCTGCATCTTTTCCAATCGCTTGTTGGAAATACTTTAGTAAGGCATCCTTACTCAAAAAATCCATTTTACATCTCCTATAGTTTCACACCGATTGCTTTACTGACGTAAGCATCGATGGATTCACCAATTTTCGAATTACCATGTCGATCAGGAATTTCAACAATGAGTGGTCTGGTATTTTGGAGTTTTAACTCTGAAATAACCTTTGGTGCAGTTTCAACTAGTTTTGTCGTTATTAAAACAACTCCAATCGAATCATCTCTCATGACTTCAGAGAGTTTGGTTAAAAACTCTGTTTTTTCATGTAAAACGATACCTTCGATTCCAACGAGTCTCATTCCTACCAAAGTATCAACATTATCACTCAACAAATAAAATTTCACTTCATTAATTCCTATCTTTTATCGATTAACCGACGACTGGGATGTTATTTAAGATTAAGATAGAAATCAATAATCCGTAAATCGCAACCCCTTCACCAAGGGCAACGAAGATTAATGATTTACCTAAGTTCTTTGGATTTTCAGAAATTGCACCAATCGCTGCTGGTGCTGCTGCTGCAACGGCAATCCCTGCACCAAGTGCTGAGAAACCAGTTGATAATGCTGCACCTAAATAACCAAATCCAGCAGCTTGGTAGAATAGTCCAGAATTGACGTCCCCTTCAGAAAACGTTGCTCCTAAGACACCAGGAGCGGTGATTGCTACTGCTAAAATGAATGTGAAGAACATTGCAATATGGACAACAATTCTTCTTTTAGCAGATAGTGCTGAGACCTGACCCTTAAATACTTTAACAAGTGGTAAGGCAATTAATACAAGACCTAAAATAATAACTCCAAATAATATCCATTCCATTTTCTTTTCCTCCTAAACGATTGGATTAAACGCGAATCCGTCACCATCATAGTAACGTGAAAACATTTCATAAAACTCAAGACGTAAGACTTGAATACCAACAATCAATCCTTCAAGTGCCATGACAAATAAATTACCGAGTGCCATGACAATTGGATCTAAGGTTGGTCCTGCAAGGACTTTAACAACCATCATTAATCCCGCGTGCGATAGGACGAATCCACCAACACGTAAGAATGATAATGTGTTTGTAACATAACTGAGTAACACTTCAAATAATTCGAAGACTCCTTCAGTTAAGAATCCACCAACACCATCAGGAAACATCTTTTCATGATGGAACAATCGATGAAGCGGTTCTTTCAAGAATATTAGAATAATTGGGATTACAATCAGTAAGATAATGGTTACAATGTTGAAAACATTAATACCCATCGTCATGAGTGCGATTCCAGCTAAGACGAATCCGTAGAATAATAATCCTGAGACACCATTTGGTGAACAAATTGCTTCTGCATAATCTTTATGTTTGAACTTATACACCGTATTAATAGCAATCGAGGTTAAGATAATCATTGAACCTAACCCGATCGTGATTAAGAGCAGTGGCATCGTATTGGCATTATCCATCGGATGGAATGGCAGGAATGAAATTCCAAATCCATGTAGCCATTCATAAAGCGGATGTAGGAAATCCTCAGTACCAAAGAATTCACCATATATCAGTCCAAAGAATGCTCCTGATAAACCAATTCTTGTCAAAATCGGTCCAAGAGACCACTTCTTATACTTACCTAGTAAGAATCCAATTAATGCGAGTAATAATCCCTGTCCTAAATCTCCAAACATAATTCCAAAGAGTAATGTGTAAGTAATTGCCATAAAGAGGGTTGGATCAACATCACCATATGTTGGCATACCATACATTTCAACAAAAACTTGGAATGGTCTTGTAAACCAATTGTTTTTAAGTTTAGTTGGTGGCTTTAAACGCTTATCACTTTCTGCTGGTCTAACGTCTACTTCAATCGTTGGAACCATTCTAAAATGATTTTCAAATGATTCAACCGCAGTCTTTTCAATAAACCCAGAGATTGAAACGCGATCCCCTAAACCAACAACATACTTCTTAGCGTCATACATCTTATAGAGAAACTCTAGTTCACCTTTAATTTGTGATAAACCTTCTTGGTAATCAGATGCTAAATGTTGAAGTTCTTCTTTAAGACTTGCAATTTCGGTTTCATTTTTATGAATAAAGTCTTTTAATGCAACCATCGCACTTCCTGGTGTCCCTTGGACAAAATCAGGAATGTAGATACGTTCGAAGTACATCGATGTGAATAAATTATCGATTTCACGTTCGTATTCATTGGCCATTAAATATAAACACCAAAGTTCACGTTTTTCTTTATCTTCATGAAGGGATAGGAAGATAAATGGTTTGTGACGATAAAATCTTAGTCTTTCAACGGAATCACTTGGGAGTTTACCAAAACGAAGGGATACAAACTTTGCATGGAATAAATCTTCAAATGAGAAATCAAAGTCTTCAAATGCTTCGATTTGTCTTAATGCATCTTTATACTTTTTAATGTCTGCTTCAAGTTGTTTAATCCGATTAAATTGATTAGAAAAGACTTGATGAGAATCAACAATATATTGGTGCATTTCATCCAGTGAGTCTTTCAACTCTCTGGTTTTAGGTGCAACAAAAATCATGCCAACTTCTTCTTCAATTTCTTTAATTTCTTGAATTAGAGCTTCCGCAGGATTTGGCATTTCAAATGATCTCGCACCGTGAACGGACGAGATGATTTGTTGTGCTTCCACTGGGTGGAAACCTGGAAAATCAATAAACTTCGATAATAAATCATCGAGTTTTGTTTCCTCTACGGTTAAATTAACTAACCTCATTTTTGCAATCATGTGCTAACCTCTTTTTAGTAAACCAACATGGTGCGAATTTCTTCTTCAGGAACTTGATAGCGAATACCTTCAATTAAGTGGGTTAGATTCTGTATCTCTAATTCACTTAAGAAACTATAAGCGAGGAAGACTTTCGCAGGATGGGTTGCAAAATACATAAATTTTTGTGCGATGTGATACTTTAAGTGATCCGCAAAGTATTCAAGATAGATTTGGTCTTTTTCACCAACATACTGACCATATCCGGTTTCAATAATCTTACGGTAAATATCACTTGGATCTTTAATACCGATGATTTCATCTAGTTTCTTTTCAATGATTCTAGTACTTGGGACTAGAATCCCTTTAATGTCTTCATCTTTAACTTTGTAAAACTTCTTAAGACGATAGACTTTAATCATGTTTTCCATTTCGACGCGCGATTTGAACGCATTTTCAATTTCAAGTCTTAATTGCCCTTGATAATTTTTCTTAATCGAATCGAATGCGAACTTATAATAATCGTGTTCGAAGAGTGCTTCAAATTCATAGTACTTAATATCATCATTTTTAACGCCTTCAAACCCTTTGAGCATTTTTGCATATTTGGTATTTGATAATGCTGCAACAAGTTCTTTAAGATCGGTTGATTTTGACATTGTTTCAAAATCGATTTTTGAATACTGGTCAAAATAAACTGGTAATGATGCGACAACATCAAACTCTTCATGTGAGATAAAACTTCGAATCATAGCGAGGATAACTTCATGCTCGCGGTGTAAAAAGTTGAGATGATAGAATGTCTTATCTTTTAGATGAATGAATTTAACTAGTTTAATGATTTGATTAAACTTTTGACGTCTAATCAGTTCCTCTAAACGACTCCGATTAAGTGTGGCATCACTAACTGTTGATAAGATGTCCTTATAGGCAGGATGCTTCTTCAAATAATTAGCCATATCTGTAATAGAACGCTTTTTTAAGAGTTCTTTATAATCATCAGCTTTTAGGTCATTTGCGTGCATTGTTTTAATTTTTGTAATGAGTGCATTACCAACATACATCATAAAATGACTCCTTAGCTCTTAATACAGTAGTCTAAAAGTTCTTTTAACCATGTATCCTTATTTTGATTGTAGTATGCGCGAATGTTTTTCTCTTTATGGTCAGCTTTCTTTTTAGTCAGTTTTGACAATTCATCATACTCATTTGCAATGGCGTTTGTAATTTCTAAGGATTCAGTTTTAATTTGTGCTTGTTGAATCAATGTGAGCTCTTCTTTCATCGATTTAAAAGCTGAAAAAAGTTCGTCTTTTTGTTTCACGAGTGAGTGAATTTCAGACTGAGCTTCTTTATCGAGTTCTATGACTTCTAGAATTAACGACTTCATGATGAATACTGCCTTCTTTCTAACTTATACGAGATGGTGTACTGTAAACCTATTTTACTATAGATTACTCTTTATGAGTAAGACTTTAGTCCCATTTTAGTTGCCTTTGTTATTATATTCCTCTAGTAAATCAAAAACAACTCAATATGCATTGAAAATGTTTTCAAATACGACAATCAATTGGCTAGTACGTTCTATTGTAACATTAATTTTTAATAAACAAAAACCTCCCATGTCAAAAACATAGGAGGTTTAGTTGTTATAAAGTTTACTTAATTAATGATGCTAAATGTGAAATGGTTCTAACAAGTTGAGCGGTATAACTCATTTCGTTATCATACCAAGCCATAACTTTTACAAACTTAGCGTCTGATTTAAGAATTTGGGTGGTATTTGCATCATATAATGAACCATAATGTGAACCAATAACGTCTGATGACACAATTGGATCAGTAACGTATGCTAGAGATTCGTTAGCGGCTTTCTTGAAAGCAGCATCAACTTCTTCTAGAGTTACTTCTTTCTTTAGTTCAACAGTTAAGTCAACGATTGAACCAGTAATTGTTGGTACACGTAATGCAGTTCCATCAAGTTTACCCTTTAATGAAGGGATAACTAAACCGATTGCTGAAGCAGCACCAGTTGAAGATGGGATGATTGATTCAGCAGCAGCTCTACCACGACGGGAATAAATACCCTTCTTATGTGGTTGGTCCATCAATGATTGGTCATTGGTGTAAGCATGAACTGTTGTCATGAAACCTTTAACGATACCAAATGCATCATCTAATACTTTAGCTAAAGGAGCTAATGCATTGGTTGTACATGAAGCACCAGAGATGATGTGTTCATCACCCTTTAGAGTTTCATGGTTAACATTGTAAACAATGGTTGGTACATCGTTTCCAGCCGGAGCTGAAATAACGACTTTCTTAGCACCTGCTTGTAAGTGAAGTGCTGCTTTATCCTTAGAGGTGAAGAATCCTGTACATTCGAGGACCACATCAACATCCATTTCCTTCCAAGGAATTAGATTTGGTTCTTTAATTGCAGTGACTCTAATCTTCTTTCCGTCAACAACAAGATCATTACCTTCAAACTTAACTGAATCAGTTTTGTAAGGTCCTTGTGCTGTATCGTACTTGAGTAAGTATGCAAGTGTTTCTGCATCAGTTAAATCGTTGATGCCAACAATATCAAATTTAGGATTACCGAACATCAAACGAAATGCGAGTCTTCCGATGCGTCCGAAACCATTAATTGCGACTTTGACAGCCATATTAAATTTTCCTCCTTATGGTTAGTTTTTATCCATATCTATTTTATCACACACTTTCATTCTGATATCAACAAATAAACATGTAAACGTATCCATGCTTATTGGAAATAAGCGTTGAAAAGACTTGAATGTATGTTATAATTTTATTTAGTGAGGTAAGGTCAATGTATGCGAATGTAGAAATCGAATTTAAAACCCGCATTTCAAAGGAAGTTTATCACGACCTTTTAGCCAAATTTAGTTTGGAATCGAATGTTTTTAAACAAATTAATTATTATTTTGATACCAACAATCTTGATCTAAATAATCGTAAAATGGTTTTAAGAATTCGTCAAAAAAGTGAAACAAGTTATAAGCTCACTTTAAAGTCTTCCAGTGAGATGGAATCCTATGAAAATCATATCATCATCACAAAAGAACAAGCAGAATTGATGAAGAAAAATGGCTTTAACACGAAAGATTATTTTGAACATATTGATTATTTCGTCGTTTGGCAAGCAACGCTTGAAAACTTCCGTGCCTCGACTCCTTATGAAGATGGAACCTTATTCCTAGATTATAATGAATACTGTGGTTTAACCGATTATGAAATCGAATATGAAGTCGACCATTATCAAAACGGATTCATCACTTTTACTAAATTTCTTAAAGAAAATGGTATTACATATGAGCCAACCAAACGTAAAAGTGAAAGAGCATTAACCTGTGTCATCCATGTTTAGCACCTAAAATTAGGTGCTTTTTTATTGGTTTTAGAGTATAATGTATGACAATATCATAAGGGAGTTTATCATGAGCAAACAATTACTTAAAAGACATGAAGTCGAAGAAAAATATACGTGGAATGTTCATTCATTATTTAAAGATGAAGAAACCTATCAACAAACCTTCCAAACTGTTCTTAATCAAGTCGATTCATTTTACGAAAAGTATCAAGGAAAACTAAATAATCCTAAAGTCATCAATCAAGCCTTAGATGAAGTTAGACCAATTCAAGAAAAAATGGTTTTACTAGGTTCTTATGCTTCCCTTCAGTCTTCGACTGATGGTACAAGTGAAACAAACCAA
Organism: Bacillota bacterium; assembly: GCA_023431045.1. Taxonomy (GTDB): domain Bacteria; phylum Bacillota_I; class Bacilli_A; order Acholeplasmatales; family Acholeplasmataceae; genus Acholeplasma. Next base: position 11,517 of record JAEYXZ010000005.1, read on the forward strand.
ATGCGCAGTAGTCAAGCTGGTTTATATTTCCAACAAATCTCAAAAAAATTAACCTTTTTAAGTACTGAACTCAATCTTCAACCTGAAGACATACTTCGCGAAGCAAGCGTGTTAAGTGAAGAAAACAAACTTTATCTTGAAGAAGTGATTAAGGATCAAAAACATAGTCTTCATCCTGAGGTTGAAAAGGCGGTTGTTGCATTATCCCCCATTCTAAATGTTCCTTATTCAAACTATCAACGTTTTAAGTTTGCTGACTTAAAATTTGATGCCTTTGAAGCTGATGGAGGATTCCATCCACTCTCATTTACACTCTTCGAGAACGAGTATGAATACGATCCAAATACAAACATTCGTCGTCGTGCTTACGAATCATTTTATGAAAGATTAAAAGATTATAATCAAGGCTTTGGTAACAACTATATTGCCCATATGCAAAAAGAAAAAGCAATGGCTGATTTACGTGGTTTTAACTCTGTCTTTGATTACTTACTTGATAGTCAAGATGTTAGCCGTGATTTAATGGATCGTCAAATCGATTTAATCATGGATAAACTTAGTGGTCCAATGAGAAAATATGCCAAATTACTTCAAAAAGTCCATGGTTTAGAAAAAATGACTTATGCCGATTTAAAGATTGCTGTTGACCCATCATACGAGCCAAAGGTAACGATTGAAGAATCGAAATCAATGCTGCTTGATGGCTTGTCGATTTTAGGCGATGAATACTTAAAGATTGTTGAACGTTCATTTGACGAACGATGGATTGATTTCCCACAAAATATTGGAAAATCTACCGGTGGTTTTTGTTCCTCACCATATGGTGCTAATCCATTTATTTTAATTAATTGGAGCGGTCAAATGGATGAGGTCATGGTTTTAGCCCATGAACTTGGACATGCAGGACACTTCCAATATGCTAATGCCAATCAAAACATCTTTAATACCAGACCATCCCTCTACTTTATTGAAGCACCATCAACTACTAATGAACTCATTATGGCTCGTCATCTCATTTCAAAAACAACTGAAAAACGACTCAAACGTTGGATACAATCCGTGATGATTTCTAGAACTTATTACCACAACTGTGTGACTCACCTTTTAGAAGCTGCTTTCCAAAGAGAAGTCTACACTTTAATTGATCAAAGAAAACCAATGTCAGCGCACACTCTAAACCAAATTAAGCTAAATGTCTTAAAGAAATTCTGGGGAGATGATGTTGAAATTCCTGATTGGGCTGGTATGACTTGGATGCGTCAACCACATTACTTCATGGGTCTATATCCTTATACTTATTCAGCTGGATTAACTCTAGGAACTGAAGTTTCTAAGCGAATCTTTGAAGGAACCCTTGATCCAAATGAATGGATTAACGTATTAAAAGCTGGATCAACAAAACCACCACTAGAACTTGCTAGAATGGTAAACGTTGATTTGTCAACCAATCAACCATTATTATCAGCAATCGACTTTATCAGTCAAACCATTGATGAAATTATAGCTGCAAGTTAATCAAAACATAAAAAAGAGATCTCGCAAGAGGTCTCTTATTCTTCTTCATCAATAATGGGTTCAGTTTCTAGTTTTGCAAAGTATCTTTGTAGAGTTTCTTGATAGTGTCCAAAATCTTCTTCTGAGTTTTCAGCCATAATCATTTCACGTAAACGCTTTGGGATAAAGACTCTAATTTCTTCATCATTATAACCAACTTGCATCCGTTTAGAATCAACGATGATTGGTCTTTTTAAAACACTTGGATGGTCAATAATAAATGTTTTTAGTTCTGAAACAGACATGTCATCAACATCGAGTTCTTGTTCCTTGAAGATTTTAGAACGTGTTGAAATAATATCATCAAATCCATTTTCAGCATGGTGAAGCATCATGTCAATATCACCATCAGAAATGCGATGATTAAATAGATTTTTTTCTTCATATGGGACTTTGTGTTCATCCAACCATTTTTTGGCTTTTCGACAAGATGAACAGCTTGGAGTTGTATAAATTGTGATCATTATATATAACCCTCCTCGTGTTGATTATGTTTGACAAAACCCACTACATTAATTATAGACTGATGTCAAATGATTTACAATAGTAACCACGAAGTTTTTATCTCCACGCCAAATGAAAACGTATTCATGATGGTTTCACTCAATATTCGTTTAATTCTATGAATTATTACGTTATAATGTTATCAATATTAACAAAGGACGGTATTTCATATGTCAAAATGGAACCTCAAAGTATTTTATTCTGATGATCAAGCATGGGAAAAAGATTTCGAATTGTTACAATCGGAAATTGAAAAATTCGCATCATATCAAGGAAAACTAGGAGATTTTAATGTCTTTCTAGATTACCATCTCCATGATGAAGAAGTCACTAAATTAGTCTACCGTGTCTATGCTTATGCTCACTTAGGATCTGACTTAAACTTAAAGAATAACGACAAAATGAATCAAAATCAAAGAGTTCAATTACTCTTTTCTAAATTCGGACAAATCACTTCATTCATCTCACCTGAAATTCTAGCTTTAGGTGAAGAAAAGGTGTTTGACTTCATCGCTCGTGATGAAAGACTGAAACCTTATAAATTTCCTTATGAGAAGTTATTTAGAAGCCAATCTCACGTCTTAGATGATGCAAAGGAAAAGATTCTTGCTAACTTTGGCCCAACCCGTAGTGTCCCAACTTCTCTTTATCAGTCACTTTCAGTCATTGATCGTACCGATGAAGAAATTACTTTAGAAGATGGTTCAAAAGTACTCGTCACTCAAGCGTCATTTAGAGCGTTAATCGAATCTTCAAAGAGTCCAGTTGATCGTAAAAACATCTTCGCATCACTCTATCGTAAGTATGTCAATAATAAGAGTGCATTTGCTGCGACCTATAACCTCGTTTTACAACAACTAGCAGCAAACTTTAAATCAAGAAATTATACTTCTGCTTTAGAAGCTGCATTATTTAATAACAATATTCCTCAATCGGTCTTCTTAAACCTTAAAGATGTTGCCTATGAAAATACCGCACCACTTAAACGTTATATTGAGATTCGTAAAAAAGCATTAGGAATGACTGAGTATTTCACTTATGATCGCTTCTTACCACTTGCTAAATCAGATAAGAAATATCCATATGAAGCAGCTAAATCATTATTCTTAGAATCCATCAAAGATTTCCCTGAAGCTTTTATTAAAAACCAAAAGAGTGCAATTGAAGATGGTTTCGTTGATGCTTATCCAACTGATGGTAAGCGCACTGGTGCTTATTCTTCTGGTTTCTATGGTCATCATCCATTTATTCTTTTAAATCACAACGATACACTCGATTCAGTCTTCACTTTAGCACACGAAGCTGGACATAGTGCACATACGATTTTTAGTAATGATGCTCAACCAATGCCAATTGCTGATTACACCATCTTTGTTGCAGAAATTGCATCAACCTTCAATGAACATGCACTGCTTGACCATTTGGTTAAGAAAGCAACCACTAAAGAAGAAAAGATTGAACTCTTAACGATGGCAATCGATAATATTCATTCAACTTTCTATCGTCAAACTTTATTTGCTACCTATGAATATGAAGCCAATAAACTCGTTGCAGAAGGTAAACCAATTAACGATCAAAATCTATCTAAAATCATGTTTGATCTCTATCGTCATTATTATGATCTAGATATCACCGTTGAACCGGGTAAACAATATGTTTGGGCATACATCCCTCATCTCTTCCATACCCCATTCTATGTCTACCAATATGCAACATCCTTTAGTGCGTCCTTAAAGATTTATGATAATGTTAAATCTAAAGTATCTGGTGCATTTGATAACTATATCAAAATGCTTCAAACCGGTGGTTCGATGTATCCGGTTGATGAAGCGAAGATTGCTGGCGCAGACTTGACCGATAAGAACACCTTCTTAGCTGTTGTTAAAAGAATGGAATCATTACTCGATCAACTTGAAGAAGCACTCAAATCGTAGTATAATATAAACTAGCGTTGATAAGAGATAGTACCTAAATTGACATTAAAGAGACCTGGTGGTTGGTGAAAACCAGGATGGATGATTTAGCGAATGGGGCTTGGAGCTATTAAACTGAATCTTAAGAGCTATTCGATTGAATAGAATTAAGGTGGTACCGCGTAAACTATTTACGTCCTTAAAGTCATAATGATTTTAAGGACGTTTTATTTTTGATAAAGGAGTCAACATATGCCAAGATTGGTATCAGGAATCAAGCCAACCGGTGAATTAACATTAGGTAATTACATTGGGGCAATCAAACAATTTGTTAAATTACAAGAGGAAATGGAAGATACCGAATTCTTCTTCTTTATTGCTGACCTTCATGCCATAACGACCCCTCAGGATAAACAACAACTACGTAAAAGAGTCAAAGATATTGCAGCTTTTTATATCGCTTGTGGACTAGATCCAAAACGAGTCCACATCTTTATTCAATCTGAAGTGATGGAACATGCTCTACTTGGTTACATCATGGAATCAACAGCATATATTGGCGAAATGGAAAGAATGACTCAGTATAAGGATAAAAAACATAAACAAGTTGAAGGAATTCGTACATCTTTATTAACTTATCCAGCCTTAATGGCCGCTGATATTCTACTTTATGATGCCAATTTAGTTCCCGTTGGTGAAGATCAGATGCAGCACTTAGAATTAACAAGAACATTAGCAGAACGTTTTAACAATCAATATGGTGAAACCTTTGTTGTACCAAAAGGCTTCGCACCAAAAGTGGGGGCTAAGATTAAAAATCTTCAAGATCCAACCAAGAAAATGAGTAAATCAGATGATGATTCAGCTAAATCATACATATTACTACAAGATGATTTAAATGCCATCAGCAATAAAATCAAATCCGCAGTCACAGATTCGGAAACAACCATCAAATTTGATGTTAAGCATAAACCAGGTATTTCTAATCTCTTAACCATTTATTCTGCTTTAACCAATCTAAGCATTAAAGAGTTAGAGGAAAAGTACGCATCTCATACCTCATATGCTCAGTTTAAAGCAGATTTAGCTGCTGTTGTCGTTGACGCGATTAAACCGATTCAAGAACGCTACAAGGAATTAATTCAATCAAAAGAATTAGATGATATCTTAGATGCAGGTGCTAGTGCTGCTAGTTACCAAGCTAAGCGAAAAATGTCCAAAGTGCTCTCTCGCTTAGGACTTCAAAGAAAAAAGTGATTACTTAAAATCACTTTTTTTATTGTTTATTCCATCTTCATTTCGAAACTTGTTACAGGATATTCATCCTCGCCATCGCGTTGTAAATACGCTGGTGCTTCAAATTCAACTTTAATATCTTTTCCACGATAGAAATTAACCCATCGTTTAAAGAATCGATGCCAACCAAAATAAATGGTTGGGAAAATCAAAACTAAGACAAATTTTGGAATATTTTTGACAACCACCAATTCAATCTCATGTTGATCACGACTTTTCTTTGGTGCTATTTTCATTCCACCACCAAAGTATTGTGAGAACATTGCAGAAGCAAACCAAATTTTATCTTCCTTAAAAATTTTACCATCAACAGTGATGGTTCCTTTAACAGGTCTAAATTGGAAAAATGCAGATAGAGAGTTTTTAAAGTAGTTTGATTTATTCTTAGCTTCTTTTGAGCGATTGACTTTATAGGCAACCATTCCATCAAGACCAACCCCTGCACCATTTAATACTTTTTCACGTTTATCATTCACATATAAGGTTGGTAGATTTTTTAAGTAGGGTTTGATATCAGCCATTTTATGTTTGACTACAACACTTCTTAAAAAGTCATTACCAGAACCAGCTTTATATAAATAAACCTGTGGAACAACTTCATAACCTTCAATTTGATTAGCAATCCAATGGAGTGTTCCATCACCACCAATGATAATTAAACGATCTTCTTTTTTAAGCGGTGCTAAAAACGCTTTGACATCATGAATGCCAATTAAGTTTTCAATCTTAACTTCATGTCCTTTTTTCTCAAGCTTTTTCTTTAATTTTTGAGCTTTATTGACGTTTTTACCACGTGATGATAGGGGATTGTATAAAATGATTTCCATGTCTTTACGATTTAAATACACCAAGAGCGTATTTTTTCTTTCCTCTTCTTAGAATGACGTAAGATCCAAAGGCTTTTGTAGCTTTATCCATAGTATAAGTCAAATCTGTTATTTTCTCATTGTTAACACTTACTGCACCCGATGAGACAAACTCTCTTGCTTCACGGTTTGAGGATGCAAGTTTGGATGCGATCAGTGCTTCAATAATCGTATGGGTATGATCTAAATCAAATTTATCTAATACTTTTTCTAACGTTTGATAAGCTTTTTGTGATAAGTCTTTAAAGTCACCCGAGAAGAGGGCTTGAGTAACCGCGAGAGCTTCTTCTAAAGCTTCTTTTCCGTGAACCATCAGGATGACTTCTTCAGCTAGTCTTTTTTGAGCAAATCGTAATTCTGGTTTTTCACTTGAGATTTTCAAGATTTCTTCAATTTCTGATCTTTCAAGAAGTGTCAGTAATTTTAAGTAGTTTCCTAAGTCGGCATCCGCTGCATTAAAGAAATACTGATAGAGTTCATAAGGTGAGGTTAGATTTTCATCAATCCATAGCGCACCACTTTCACTCTTTCCAAATTTAGTTCCATCAGATTTTAAAAGAAGCGGTGATGATAAACCAACTGCATCATTTTCTCCTACAACTTTACGAATAAGTTCTAGCCCCGCTGTAATATTACCCCATTGGTCTGAACCACCAAATTGGATTTTAACATCAAGATCACGGTATAGCGTTAACCAGTCAATGGATTGGAGAATCATATATGAGAACTCAGTATATGAAATACCAATATCGATTCGCTTTTGAACCGTGTCTTTTGCAAGCATGTAAGCAATATTAAAATACTTACCATAATCTCTTAAATAAGTTATTGCGTCAATCTTTGAAATCCAGTCATAGTTATTGACATAAATCGTATTTCCAGATAACAAACGTTTAATTTGTAGTTCGATTTTCTTTGCATTTGCAAGTGATGTTTCAAGTGTCAATAGCTTTCTTTCAGAGGTTTCTTTTGGATCTCCAATTAAGCCTGTTGCACCACCAATAACAACCACAGGAATATGTCCATGTTTTTGGAGGTATTTCATTCGAACGATTTGGACTAAATGTCCAACCGTAAGTGATTCTCCTGTTGGGTCATATCCAACATAAAAAGCGGTGCGTTTATTGTCTAATAGATCACGCGCCATCGTTTCATCTGAAACGTCTTTCACCATGCCACGCCAAATTAATTCATCAAATAATTTCATTATTATCATTCCTTTCAAAAAATAAAGTCCTTAGACGAAAAATCATCTAAGGACGAAATTAAATTCCGCGGTACCACCTTAGTTCTATAAGTAAACTTATAGCCCTTGAATTACATTGTCTTCCTTGGTGTATTTCATCCTAATGTTTAACTTCTATCTTTCAGCAACCGATAGATTTCTATCTTAGTACATTATATTACTTGATTCAAGGTCATCGACGATTAAATTGAAGCTCTTTCGTAAATATGATGTGGTAAGACGATTCTAGTGTTTTCAACACCCTTACTTTGCATCAATTTAGTTAATAATCTCATTGCAACCGCACCAATGTCATAGACAGGGATGTCGATTGAAGTCAGAGCAGGTCTTGATAATGCTGCATATTTTGTATTTTGGAATCCAGCAACTTTTAAGTCTTTAGGGACTTGCTTACCATTATCAATTGCAGTATTTAAGAATGATACTGCAATGGAGTCACGAACAGCAATTGCACCATCGACTTTCTTATCTGAGAAGAATGTTTCAAAGTGAGGTCTATTAATGGACGTATCACCTGATGTTCTAAATATTTTTGGTTCAAGCTGAGCTTCAACCATTGCTTTAGTATAGCCTTCTTCTTTTTTGTCATTAACTGAATAACGTCTTGCTGTTGAAAGCATATAAATATCTTTACAGCCTTTATTGATTAAGCGTTTGGTAATTTCATATCCTGCTTTTGCATAATCAATTGACACAGTTGGTACAATTGGATCTGATGTCACGACATTAGCAAAAACATAAGGGATTTGATTTTCATTAAACATCTTCTTAATGAGTTCCACATCACGATCATTTAATTCATCATTTAAGTAAAGAATACCATCAACTTGTTCTGCAACAATATTTTGCAGTGTATCTAAAACATCTGTTTCTTCATGAATGGTAAATAACTTAATTGAATAATTATATTTTTGGGCAATATCAGAAATACCACCAAGCATTTGCGCGACAGACGCTCTTGTGATATCTGAAATAACAACTCCAACAGTTGTGGTTTTTCTTGACGCTAAGCCACGTGCAATGACATTAGGTCTATAACCTAATTCTTTAATGACACGTAAAACTCTTTGTCTTGTTTCTTCTTTGACTTTCTCTGGACTATTAAGAACTCTTGATACGGTAGCGAGTGATACGCCTGCCGCTCCAGCAACATCATAAATTGTCGCACTACTCATAAAAAATCACCTCTATTTACGTTACATTATAACATACAATGTAAGGCCTTACAAGGTTTATGAAAACTTTTCATAGTTGTTTCATTTCAATAAAAAAACCAGCGAACTGGTTTTTTAGTCGTTTCTTTGTTCTTTAATTCTAGATGCCTTCTTAGATAATGAACGGATATAGTTTAGTTTCGCACGTCTAACAACCCCGACACGTGCAACTTCTAAGCGATCGATAGCTGGTGAATGTACTGGGAAGGTACGTTCAACGCCGACACCATTGGAAACCTTACGAACTGTGAAAGTTTCTGAAATGCCTCCGCCTTGACGTTTAATCACTAATCCTTCAAATAGCTGAATACGTTCTTTATTTCCTTCTTTAATCTTGACGTATACTTTAACAGTATCGCCAGCTTTAAATAATGGACGTTCTTGGATGAACTCTTTAGTAATTTCAGCGATTAAGGCTTGACCTTTTAAATTTGCCATTATAGACTCTCCTTATAAAACGCATGTTCTTGAATCATTTGTTCAGCGGACCAGCGTGCTTTCTTATTATACACGAAATGTTATTTCGTTTCAATTTCTTTCTTTACTTCATTAAGAATTTTTAATTCTTCTTTATTTAAGTCCTTTTTCGCAATTAAATCTGGTCTTTTTAACAAAGTTTTCTTAAGACTTTGTTTCAAGCGCCATTTGCGAATGTTTTCATGATGCCCTGATTTTAATACTTCTGGAA
>JAEYXZ010000066.1 GCA_023431045.1 Bacillota bacterium
TCGGCTCGTCGCATCCTGGAGCTGGAGTAGGTTCCAAGGGTTGGGCTGTTCGCCCATTAAAGCGGCACGCGAGCTGGGTTCAGAACGTCGTGAGACAGTTCGGTCTCTATCTATCGTGGGCGTTGGAAATTTGAAGGGAGCTGTCCTTAGTATGAGAAGACCGGGATGGACGCACCACTGGTGCACCAGTTAGCCTGCCAGGGCTATAGCTGGGTAGCTATGTGCGGAAGGGATAAACGCTGAAAGCATCTAAGCGTGAAGCCCCCCTTAAGATGAGATTTCCCAATTAGTAAGACCCCTTGAAGACCACAAGGTTGATAGGCTGGGTGTGTAAGCACAGTGATGTGTTCAGCTAACCAGTACTAATAGGTCGAGGACTTAACCTTACGTTTATGAATTCGCATAAACACTTATATTTACAGACAACATTTATCTAGTTTTGAGAGCAATGTCTGGTGACGATGGCGAGGTGGACCCACCTGTTCCCATCCCGAACACAGCAGTTAAGCACTTCTACGCCGAAAATAGTCCAATGGGCAAAGATAGGGCGTTGCCAGGCATACTCTTTATTTGATATAATATTAACTAGTAGCACCCAAGATTAAACTTGCCTACCTAGCTCAGTTGGTTAGAGCATCTGACTGTTAATCAGAGGGTCGCCTGTTCGAGCCAGGCGGTGGGCGCCACTATAAATTCGAGCTAAGAGTCCAGCAGGACTCTTTTTTATCGTTATAATTATAAATCATGATTACTTTCTAACATGTTATAATAAAGTCAGTTAATTTTAGGAGTATAGTTATGAGAAAATGGATGAGATTTAGAATTAGCTTAATTGGATTGGTTGGTTTATTACTGATGATGGTAAGTCGATTCTTTTATCATCCAATTTATAAAACATGGGATGATGTTGAAATTTTAGTTTATTTAAGATTTGTTGTAGAATTTATTTGTTTCGCATTAATCTATTTAAGTGCACTTGATTTAATCTTTTTTAATTCTAAGTATAAATTCGTAAGAATTCTCTCTATGATAGCAGCAACATTCGGTCTTGTTGGAGTTGGAATGATGATATTTGGTACTATACCAGCCGCTGCAACGATTCCATCTCCAAGTGAATCATCCATTGAGAGCGTTACTCAATTCTTAGAAGACTATAAGATTGTTCAATTTGGCTCTGATCTAATTCTTAATGGATTAATTGTTATCTTATTAACTAAGGTTTTGTGGGGACTATTTATCGGTATTCATAATTCATTAATTGATAAACCAAAAGATCCAGTTCAATCAGTTTCAAAAGAATAGAAACTAAAATAAAAAAAGCTTAACATCAATTCTGTTAGGCTTTTTCCATCTCTTGGTTTATGTATTCCACTAAATCTGCAAGATCAATTGTATCAATGATGGTGTAAGCTTCAGGACCCGACATTTGATCTGTTCCATCATTTATGAAATATATCGTAGTTTGTTCTGCATTAGGTAAATAATAGAAGTACATCGTGATAATCCAATCTTGATATTGATCATAATGCAAGCCGATGATATATTTGTCGGAACCTAAGACTTCATCTTCTGAGGTCGTTGAAATTTTATCACCAATTAATAATTCTTTAATGATAGGAAATTCATCGATTGTATCTTTTTCAAAATCAATCCCGAGGGTGTTCTCAACATTTTCACCCCAGTTTTTCTTGATATAAATATTCGCAATCCAAATACGATCGTAGTCTTTGTAGTCTGGTGGTTCATAAGAACAACTGAAACTACAATACATGAGTAAAAATGAAGTTATCATTAATTCAATAAAAATAATGAGTTTATTCATTGCCATTTCCTCTTTACCTTTAGTATATCATTTAGTTACACAATGAATAAGGATTAATATAATGCAACGATAAGCGTTATATTTTTATAGTAAAAAAGAAAACTTAAAATACCTTCAATCATGTATAATAGTTGTGTAATTAATACTAAAAAGAAAGACTAGGTCAATTGATATGAGAAAGCCATTCTTAATTGTTGTAGCAGGTGGATCTGCATCTGGAAAATCAACTGTTGTCAAGGCCATTCTAAAAAAAGCGGGATTAAAAGATGTTTTAGACATTAACCAAGATGACTATTATAACGATCAGGCTCATATGACAATGGAAGAAAGATATGTGGTCAATTATGACCATCCAGATTCGATTGATTTTGATCTCCTTTATTCTGACATCACTAAACTATTAAATGGTGAATCCATTCAAAAGCCGATCTATGATTATAAGAATTACACGAGAAGCAGTGAAAAGGAACTTGTTGAACCAAAACCAATTATTATCGTTGAGGGAATTCTTGCCCTTGTTGATGAAAGATTAAGAGCGTTAGCAGACATTAAACTTTTTGTTGAATCAGACGATGATATCCGCTTTATTAGACGTTTAAAACGCGATATTGAAGAACGTGGACGAAGTGTTGACTCTGTCATCACTCAGTACTTAAAAACGGTTAAACCAATGCATTATCAATTTGTAAAACCAACCAAACGTTATGCCGATATGATTATTCCAAATGACTCTGAACATCAAGTCGCAGTGAATGTGATTGTTGGTATGTTAAAGCAGATGATGGAGGGACAAAAATGATCATTATCACATGTGCAATGATGGATGAAGCAAAAACCATTGCTCATTATTTAATCAAAAAAGAAGAACACCCATTCGTTCGTTATGAAGGTAATGTTTTAGGTAAAGAAATTGCCTTAATTGTTTCAGGGATTGGGAAAGCAAATGCTGCATCAGCACTCACCTATGCACTTACCCTATATCCTAAAGCAGAACTGATCATTAATGTTGGAATTGTTGGTGGATTTAAAGTTAATCGCTTTGAAACCTATTTAGTTGAACAAGCTTCTTATCATGATGTTGATGTCTCGATCTTTAATTATGAAAAAGGTCAAATTCCACATTTTCCAACATGGTATCAATCAGATCCAGGGATCATGAAAAAGTTATCCTTCCTACCAAGTATGAAACTATATACTGGTGATATCTTTTCAACCAAGGTGTTTACGGATTCACCCTATATTGTTGATATGGAAGGTAGTGCTTTTTATCAAGTCGCTCATCGCTTTAAATATCCAATCATATCGATTAAGATTGTTTCTGATCTTGTCGGATCGACTGTTCAGATTGAAGAGTTTAATGATGGTGAAAGTGATTTAGCAGATGAACTTTATGAAGACTTAATTAAAGTATTGGAGGCGATTCAATGAAAGGTTTAATTATTTTCTCAAACGGTATGGAAGATAACGAAGCATTATCGACTGTGGCACTGCTTAGAAGAGCGGGTATTCAAATCGAATCAGCAACGATGGAAAAGTATCGAATGGTTAGAACCGCGTTTGGACAAAACGTCACAGCGGATTGGACGCTTTCCCATGTTGATTTTAATGATTTTGATTTTCTCATTATTCCTGGCGGTGGATATGTTTCTAAAGTCCTTGATTCAGATGTTGTTATAAAAGACACAATTATGAAGTTCTACGAAGCAAAGAAGTTGATTGGAGCAATTTGTGCAGCACCACAATTCTTAGGTCGCTTAGGACTCCTTGATAACCTTGAATACACTGCCTTTCCAGGAAGTGAAAAAGAGGCTTTAAAAGGCCATTATATGGGTAATCAAAAAGCTATCTCAACCAATCAAATTATCACCGCTAGAAGTGCTGGTGCAGTGATAGATTTCGTCTATCATTTGGTCTCAAGAATCAAAGATGAGAAGGCTGCGAAAAAGCTCTTGGAGCAAATCATATACTAAAAGTATAAAAAGGGTTTTTATTGCCAAATTAAACCCTTTTTTTATTGACAAATCACTTAACTTTGGTATAATAATACATGCGCAATTTATCGCTGGCCCGTTGGAGAAACGGTTAACTCACATGCCTTT
>JAEYXZ010000091.1 GCA_023431045.1 Bacillota bacterium
TTAAATGGTTATGAAGCTTGTGATTTATGGCAACATGCTTCACTACAAATACAACCAACATCAGCGGTTGGTTATGCGATTTGGCATTATGTAAAAAACACAAAAGATGTTGAGTTTTTATTTAACTATGGATTCGAAATGCTTATTGAAATTGGGCGATTACTAGCATCTAGAGGTCAATTCAACCACGACCAATCTAAGTTTGGTTATTATGGAGTCATGGGTCCAGATGAATTTCAAATGATGGTTAATCATAATGCCTATACCAATTTTATGGGTAAGCAAATTATGTCATATTTGATTGAAGTATATGAAAATTATCAGTCAAATGACAAAATTCAAGAAGTTACAAAGAAACTTCATTTTACTCAAACTGAAATTGATGATATGAAGTTAAAATGTGAAAGAATGTATTTACCGTATGATGCATCGACTAAAATCTATGAACAGCATGAAGGTTTTCATGATTTACCTCATATCGATATTCACTCGATTCCAGTCGAAGAGTTTCCACTTTATTCACACTGGAGTTATGATCGAATTTATCGCAATGATATGATTAAACAACCTGATGTTCTCATGTTCATGTTCTTATATAATCAATCTTTTGATCTAGATACAAAACGAGCGAATTATCTATATTATGAACCGAAAACAATTCATGAATCTTCGCTTTCTCCATCGATTCATTCTATTTTCGCAACTGAACTTGGTCGTGAGGATGAAGCTATGAATTTCTTTGGTTTTGCAACGAGAATGGACTTAGATGATTACAATCGAAACGCATCAGAAGGCTTACATATGACATCAATTGCTGCAGCATGGGTCAATATCGTCTATGGCTTTGGTGGACTAAGAAGTGATGGCCAATACTTAAAACTAGCACCAAATTTACCTAAAGTTTGGAAATCATATTCATTTAATCTTCAATACTTGGGTGCAACCATTAATGTTAGAGTCGAAAAAGATGTCATCAAATTAAATGTTGACAAAGATTTAAGTGAACCAATATTAATCTATCAAGAACTGATGACACTCAAGAAAGGTGAGCATGTGATTAACCATGTTTCAAATTAAAGTCGACCGATTCGAACCCAATCAAATCATTCATCATGGTAATCAGTTCTTAACGGGAACACTTAAGTTAGGTGTTCGTGGAACACTTGATGAGTATGGCAAAGATCAACTTGTAGCAATCAATTTGCCGCTTGTTTATGATCAGGTAGGTCATGGGTGGAGAGAATCAGTTAATTGTCCTAATCCATTAATAACAAAGTTATATGTTAATAATGTTGAAATTAGCGTACTTAAAATCATACCTTTTAAGCATGAACAAATTCTAGATTTAAAAACAGCGATGATGACCCGAATAACTCATTTTAAGATAGATAATCTCATCATTAAGGTCTCATCATCTAGATTTGTCTCTCTATTAAGTGATAGAGTCATCATTGGTCAATACAACGTTCAAGTGAGTCAACCTGCAAAGATCAAGATCCAGACTGGGATTGATGGAGATATTTGGGATATTAATGGTCCCCATTTAGAAAAGCTCACATTTGATGACGATCAACAACTCATCGCACGGGCAAGAACCCATGAGAAGGGTCATTTAATAACAGTCAACAAAAAGATCACTCCAAATTTTAAGGCTGAAACAAAAATCGTTAAAGAAAATCTTGCTATTTATAAAGTATTTGAAATAAACGCAGATGCAGAAGTAGATTATGGCTTTGAGTATCAAAGTTGGATAAGTGTTGATGATCAATTATCTGATGAGAAGATCAATTTGAATCCAATCACTCATTTAAACTTTAATGAGCACCTTCAAAAACATCGTACTTTATGGCAGATGCGATGGGATGATTGCGATGTTTTCATCGAAGGTGATGACGATGCACAATTAGCACTTCGTTATTCAATCTATCATTTGTTATTATTATCACCTTCTGTTTATAAAGATCATGCATCGATTCCAGCTAGAGGAATTTCAGGTCAAACTTACAAAGGGGCTGTTTTTTGGGATACTGAAATCTTTATGTTACCTTTTTACCTTAATACCGATTTATTGAGTGCTAGACAGATCATTGATTATCGAATCAAGGGGTTATCAGGTGCAAAATCTAAAGCAAAATCCTACGGTTTTAAAGGTGCTTTTTATGCATGGGAATCACAGGAGGATGGATTAGAAGCTTGTACAGATTATAATGTCACTGATGTCTTTACAAAGCGACTCGTAAGAACTTACTTTAGAGATAAACAGATTCATATCTCAGGTGATATTATCTATGCATTAAAATCTTATATTGACCGTACGAATGATCAAACCATCCTTAAAGAAGGTGGTTTGGAAATGATTTTAGAGGTTGCAAGATTTTATTTAGACTATGGGAAATATAATGTATTAAAACAACGATTTGAAGTTTGGGATGTAATGGGTCCTGATGAGTATCACGAAAGAGTACATAATAATTTATTTACAAATTTACTAGTTAAATTCGTTTTTGATTGGGTTATTGACTTAAGAGGTCAATTTAAATTAAGACATGACACTTATTTTGAAACCTTAATCAGTGATTTAGATTTCACTGAGACGCTTAAACAAATTGAATCATTAATCAATCAAGTTTATATTCCAGATGCAAATTCAGATGGTATTATTGAACAATTTGATGGATATTTCAAGTTTAAAGATATCGATAAAAAGGAATTATTAAAACAAAGAATACATCCAAATGAGTACCTTGGTGGACACGGTTTAGCAGGTGATACTCAAATCATCAAACAAGCGGATGTCATCACAGCGATGTATCTTTTTAGAGATTTATATTCGATGGAACTGATGAAGTTAAATTGGAATTATTATGAACCAAGAACGGAACATGGTTCATCCCTTTCAGCAAGTATGTATGCACTTGTTGCATGTTTGATTAATCAAGTTGAATATGCTTACCCACTATTCATGAAATCTGCAACTGTCGACTTAACGGGTGATTCAAAACACTATGCAGGTGATGTTTATATTGGTGGAACTCATCCAGCTGCATCAGGTGGTGCATATATGACTGCAATTTACGGATTTGCAGGACTTCATATCACCGATAAAATCGAACTTAATCCAAAATTACCTAAACATATAAAACAAATGCAATTTAGAATTAAATATCAAAACAAGAAGTATCAAATCAAGGTAAATCATCATGATACTGTCGTGGAGGAGATTAAATGAATCAGATTAGAGCAGTTATTTTTGACTTAGATGGTGTGATTGTCTCAACTGATGAATTACACTATGAGGCATGGAAATATTTATGTGATATAAAAGGAATTGAATTTAATCGAACGATTAATCATCGGTTACGTGGTGTTTCACGGATGTCATCGCTTGAGATTATTCTTGAAAAAGCAAAGCAAGTATACACAAGAACTGAAAAAGAACAAATGGCGACACTCAAAAACAATCGTTACGTTGAACTACTGCAAACTCTATCTTCAAATGATATTCTTCCAGGAGTCTATGAACTCTTGACTGAACTTAGAAAAAAGGGTATTAAAGTTGCGATAGGATCATCGTCTAAAAATACCCCACTTATTTTGAAACAGATTGGGTTAGAAGATGTCTTTGATGCGGTTGCAGATGGTAATGACATTACTCATTCAAAACCTGACCCTGAGGTTTTCTTAGTTGCAGCTCAAAAACTCGGTATTAAACCAGAGTATTGTATGGTTATTGAAGATGCAGAAGCGGGTATTACTGCAGCAAAACGTGCCCATATGATCGCTGTTGCAATCTCAGATGCTAAAAAATCTTTAGAAGCAGATTATAAATTGAATCATTTGAAGGATCTCATTTCAATCATTAACAACTAAGTGAATATGCCTAACTTTTTGCTATTTTGCTTATAATAGAATTAAGGAGGATTTAGCGATGTATAAATTAGTTTTAATTCGTCATGGTGAAAGTAAGTGGAATAAACTTAATCTATTTTCAGGATGGACC
>JAEYXZ010000102.1 GCA_023431045.1 Bacillota bacterium
TCATAAAAACTATCAGCAAGTATGACACAACGTTTTGTTAATGCTGCTTTTTTAAACATTGGCTTCGTAAAAATCGATTCAGCTTTAATATTGATCAGTTGGAAGTTCTTATCAGGTGTTGAAAAGGATGGTGTAAATCCCCATTTTAGCTCACCAATTCGGTATTTTTTACCATCATTTAAAACCGATATGATGGATGTTCCTGGCGCGACATTGTATTGTGGTAATGTAAATTGGGGCATTGATTCAATATGATATGTTTCACGAACATACTCTTCTAACTCATCGTAGGTTAAGTTTATCGTAAATCGTCCACACATAATAGTTCACCTTCAATGGTATTTTAACACACATGTTTCATTTAAAAATGAAAAAGACTGCATACCGTGTTTTCACAATATACAGTCCTTGAATAATGTTATTTTTCAATATAATAAACGATATTTTGGATTTCTTTGGTTGGATAATATGGGACAATTGTATCATTGATTTTTTGTCCATTGACATATAAACCCTTGTGAACCGATGAATGTTCAACATGAATTCGGTAAGTTGTTTCTCTAAATTTTCTCACCACTTCATAGTTACCAAAATCAATTGGAATGACTGGTTGAATTCTTAACCCCTTATAATCCGGATGAATTCCTAGGATATATTGTGAGATGGCAACAAAATTCCATGCTGCAGTACCGGTTAACCATGAGTTTTTTGCCTCACCGTGTCTTGATGCTTCTTTTCCTGCAATCATCTGAGCATAAACATAAGGTTCAGTCCGGTGGATCTCAGAAACATCTTCTAAATACGCAGGAGCAATCTTTTTATAAACACTAAATGCTTCTTCACCATTACCTATGACAGCATTCGCACAAGCAATCCATGGATTATTATGACAGAATATGCCACCATTTTCTTTATATCCTGGTGGATATGAAGATATTTCTCCAAGCTCTAAATGATAACTCGTATAAGCTGGATAATTAAGTACCATACCATAAGGTGTATCAAGATGTAATTTAGCATTTGCTAAGGCTTTCTTAGCTTTTCCGTTGGTAAGACCGATACCAGCCATGACGGCAATTCCTTGAGGTTCGATAAAGATTTTACCTTCTTCATTATCTTTAGAACCAATCTTTTCACCATATGCGTTATAAGCTCTTAAGAACCAAGCATCATCATAACCTTTGGTTTCCATGGTATGACTCATTGTAACAATGTGTTTATTAATTTCTTTCATTTTTTCGAATTGCTTGGTTTGTTCAAGGAGACGTGCATATTCCTTACCAGCAAGCACGAATAAACCTCCGATAAAGACTGATTCAGCAACTTTTCCATCACCTTTATTTGCAACCGTTTGGAACGATTCACCAGGTTCTTCACTAAAACAGTTAAGATTCAAACAATCATTCCAGTCTGCTCGACCAATTAAAGGTAGTCCATTAGGTCCGAGGTTATTAGCAATCTTATAAAATGCTTTATCTAAATGTTCTAAAAGCGTTCCTAATAATGTAGGATTTGATTCGTATGTAATGACTTCATCTAAAATGCTAAAATCACCAGATTCTTTAATATATGCACAAGTTGCTAGAATAAGCCAGTTTGGATCGTCATTAAAACCACCACCAATATCTGCATTTCCTTTTTTAGAAAGTGGTGAATATTGATGATAAGCACCACCATCCTCAAGTAGGGTTGATGCCAAGTCTAGAATTCGATTTCTCGTTAATTCTTGATTCATGTGTGCAAATCCTAGAAGATCTTGGTTAGAATCTCTAAAGCCCATGCCACGACCGATACCTGATTCAAAATAGGAAGCACTACGTGAGACATTAAAACATGTGACGATTTGATATTGATTCCAAATATTAACCATTCGGTTTAGTTTTTCATCTGTGGTATGAATTTGATAGTTTCCAAGCATTTTTTCCCAATACATCTTAAGATCATCTAAGGCATTTAACACTTGGTCTTTGGTATCAAATTTTTGAATCATGTGATGTGCTTTTGATTTATTAATAACACCTTTTTTTGAAAATTTATTGTTTTTTTCATTTTCAACATATCCAAGGATGAAAATGATTGATTTTGATTCATATGCGTTAAGTGTTACTTTAAGATGATGTGATGCAATAGGTGCCCAACCATCTGCAACACTATTTTTTGAGTCACCAGCTTTAACGACTTCAGGTGATGCAACACTACCATATAGACCAATAAACTTTTCACGATCTGTATCAAATCCATCAACTCTTTGGTTGACATGATAAAACGCATAGTGTGAGCGTCTTTCACGATATTCGGTCTTATGATAGATGGTACTACCCTCAATTTCTACTTCACCAATTGAATAGTTTCTTTGGAAATTGGTTGAATCATCAAGGGCATCCCAAAGAGCCCATTCGACATATGAAAATAGTGAGAATGATTTGACTTCATGACTTTCATTGGTGAGTGTGATCATATGAATCTCACCATTAAAATGATTTGGTACAAAACTTATTTGTTCAGCTTTAAGACCGTTTTTACGTCCTGTGATTTTAGAATACCCAAGCCCGTGTCTTGCTTCATAGAAATCAAGTTTAGTTCCACTTGGTCTTTCCCCAATGTTCCAAAACAATTCATTTTCTTTAATGTAGAAAAAGCGTCCTTCATGATCCACTGGAACATTATTATATCGAAAACGAGTTAAGCGACGAAGTCTAGCATCTCGATAAAAACTATATCCGCCACTGGTATTTGAAAATAGTGCAAAATAGTTTTCATTTCCAAGATAGTTAATCCACGGAAAAGGTGTATAAGGCGTCGTGATAACATACTCTTTATTTAAATCATCAAAGTGTCCAAATTTCATCGTAATATTCTTCTTTCTTTATCCTTTGATACTTCCTAAAGTAACACCTTTAATAATATGTTTGCTAAATATGAAGTAAATGATAACTAGTGGTAATACGGCGAAACAAATAATGATATAAACCAAACCCATATCAAAGTTTTCAGGATTTGATATTTGTCTTAACTCAGCAATAATGAGTGGAATCGTTCTTTTGTTGGTTGAAGTAATAACCATTGCAGGGAAGAAAAATGCATTCCAAGATCCAACAAACGAGAAAATAAACTGAACTGCTAGTGCTGGTTTAATCATAGGAAGAACAATTTGGTGGAAGATTCTAAGCTCGCCAGCACCATCAATTCGAGCTGATTCGATAATCTCATAAGGAAGGACTGAGTCAAGATACTGTTTGATAAAGAAGAATACAGCCGGAGCGGCAATCGAAGGAACAATTAAAACTAAATAGTTGTCAACAAAGTTGATTTGATATAGTAATGATAGTAAACCAATGGTTGCAACCTGGCTTGGAATAATCATGACAAACATAATGAATACAAATGCTGCTTTACGCCATTTGAAATGATACATGTGAATACCATAAGCAGTCATTGCTGAGAAATAAGTTGATAGAATCGCACTACTTATCGCGATAAAAAATGAATTTTGTATTGCTTGGAAGACTCTTAAGTTAGAACTATTAATCATTTTTGAAAAATTATTATAAAAATTATCACCAAACTGTAGTGAAAACGATGCTTGGATGTGACTACTTTGTCTGGTTGCGTTAACAATTAAGATATACAACCAAAATAGAAACAAGAGACTAAGTATCGTTAAAAATAGGTAGATTAAAGCTTTTTGTAAGAATAGGTTGATTTTTAACCAACGTGGGATTTTTTTCATAGTTGTTTGCATGTCTTTATCGTCCTAACTTATTAAGATCTATCATGTCATTTTTAACAAGCATTCTAAACACAACGAGGGAAGCAAGTCCACCAATGATAAATAATAAGACTGAAATGGTTCCACTCATGCCGTAATTGGTAGAATTTGTAAGATACTGTTGAAGTCGCATCATAATGGTTAAGTTTGCATTACTTGGAGCACCAGTTTTATTGGTGAGGATGGATGGAACATCATACATTTGAAGTCCACCAAGCATGGAGGTGATTAACACGAAAACGAAAATCGGCTTTAATAGTGGCATTGTGATTTTGAAGAAAATCTGGAATCTAGATGCACCATCCACCTCTGCTGCTTCAATTAATGTTGGGTCTATCCCCATGATTCCCGCCATTAATAAAATGGTTGTATTACCTGTCCACATCAAGAAATTCATAAATCCAATTAACGCTCTTGTTCCCCAAACGGTTTCTAAGAAGTCAAAGTTCTCAGGAATGACACCAGCTTGGAAAAGCATATTCACAATCGGACCGTTTTGTGCAAACAACATGAAGAAAATCATCGAGAATGCGGAGGCCATCACTAAATTAGGCATATAAACAACTGATTTGAAAAAGCCTAATCCTTTGAGTTTGAGTCTTGAATCGGTAAACCAAACGGCTAAGAGTAACGATAGTAAGATTTGTGGAATGAAACCAATAATCCAAAGAATGATCGTATTTAAAAGTAGTTCCCAAAATGGTCCAGATAATAAAGAAATATAATTTTCAAGACCAATAAAGTTAGGACCTATTTGGAATAATCCTTGTTGCATATAGTATTCAAAGAAACTATAATATATCGTCATTGCCAGTGGAATTACACTGAAAATACCATAAACAACGAAGAATGGTGCAATGAAGATATATCCCCACTTACTGTAATAATTCTTTTTTATTTTTTTAATTGATTTATTCTTTTCCATAGTTGCCCTTTTATGATTTTAAAGAGAGGTCCAAATAAATTGAACCTCTCTTTATCCATATCATTAATTTATGTTATGAGGTTTTACGTTTTAAATTAGGATACTTAACAATGACGTTTTCATAGAATGTATCCCATGCTTCGTCAAGTGTACTTTCACCAGAGAAGTAATCTCTCATAGCGGATTGTAGAGTTTCAGTAATACCTTGGTCATAAGGTGAAATACTATCAAGTGAGATGGCATTTGCTGATTCAACGAATAATGCGATGTGGTTTTGTCCACCTAAGAAATCGGAACCAAATTCTGGGTCATTAGCAAGTTCTAACATAGCTGCTTTATGGTTAGTGTAGTCTTGAGTGTCAATTGTGATTTGCTTCATAATTGCTTTATCAGTTGTTAACTTAAGCATAATATCTTTAACAAGTTCGCGGTTGTCAGAATGTTTAGCACCAACGATCCAAGTTCCACCCCAATACCAGCTTTGTGGGCCTTTAGCAACACGCCATTCACCATATAAACCATTACCTGGTTCTTTTGGTGCGTTAGCATCTGCTAATGAATTACCTAATAATGTGAAGTTGATACCCCAAGTTGAATAGAAGAATCCAAATGTTGTTCCAGTAGGACCTTGTTGAGCTTGCCATACTGAATCCCATAAAGATGCACCTAAGTTGTAATCATTGTCAGTAAATGTCTTAGTTTGTTCAATCCAATTCAAGATATTATCGTCAACAACGATTTCATCATTAGCGTTAACCCATGGAGTGCTCATATTATTCGCGAATACTCTATAAGCATCATCATAACCAGCAAGCATATTGTAACCTTCTGCCTTCATATCGACTGCTGTGTCTTCGAAAGTATCCCAGTCTTTAATGAATTCTTGAACTTCATCTGGATCAGAAGTTCCTAATACTTCTTCAGCGATGTCTGCACGATATGCAAATAGACCTGGAGTTGCTTGCCATGAGGTACCCTTTAATTTACCATCACTTGAAGTAACGATGTCTTTAGTATATTGGTACTGATTTGATAATTGAGCATCAGTAATACCAAGATCTGCTTTGATATCGAGTGAATAAGGTGAGTTGACATATTTTAAAGCATAGTCTGCTTCAATTAAGAATAAGTCAATTCTTTCTTCACGATCAATTTTTTCTTGATTGAGTAATGCAGTGTCTAATGCATTTTGATATGCATTTTCAGCATTTGCAACAATCACCCATTTAACTATCGTACCATCTTTTAATACGTCGTCACCATCATTATTGGTTTCAACAAAATCAGGATAATAGTCTCTGAAACGTTGTTGGAATTCATCATTCCAAGCTCGAATCACTAGGGTCTTTCCACCTTCTGTTGGTAGATCACCACCACACGCAACAAGTACGAGTGCCATGAATCCAATCAACATAAATACGAGTAATTTCTTCATTTTTACTTCTCCTTTTTTATTCATAGTCTTTACTATGTTAAGAACTTATTCAATGATGTTTATATCCCGGACGGTTTGTCCTTCTTGAAGTTTTCCTGATACATGAATGACTTCGGGAGTTTGAGGTTTTCTCTTTTCAATAACTGAAATGATTTTTAAGGCGGCTTGTTTACCAATTTCTACTGAATCCTGGACATAAGTTGCTAATTTTGGTCTTAAGATTCTTGATAAATAGATTCCATCATATCCCATGACTGACATATCATTAGGGATATTTAACTGGTGTTTTTCAATTTCAGTCAATCCACCCATGAATGAGTAATCATCTGGATATATAATGCATGTTGGTCGATCTTCTAATGCAAGTAATTCTCTTGTTGCAAGTCCACTATACTTTGGAATGTGGTAAAGCGCAGGTTTTATATAAGTTGAAGGAATTTGTAAACCGAGTTCGTGACATGCTCGAGTAAAAGCTGTGATACGTTCTCTGGTAACTGCGGTGTCTTCACCATGGATGAAAGCTATCTTTCGGTGACCTTTACGATAAGCGTATTTAACAATCTGGTAGAGCCCAACGTCATTATCTGACATGATTGCAGGCCGGTTTTCAAATATATGGTCGATTGTAACAACTGGCATATCAGAATTAATCAGTTCTAATATATCAGGATCATCAAATTCAGCGACTACTACAATAACACCATCACAGCGACGATATCTTGCATGTGAGAGTGGTGAGTGTTTTGTTTCACCAACTAAGTTAGAAATAAATGTTATATCGTATCCGTTAACTGCAAGTTCATCACGAATCGAATTTAACATCGACGAAAAATAATCGTGTCCTAATCCTGCACGAGCTTTATCAATATAGACAACACCAATATTATATGAACGGTTTGTTTTTAAGATTCTTGCTGATGAGTTGGCGATATATCCCATCTCATTTGCCATCTTAATAATTCGGTCAGTTGTTTCATCACTGATCTCATGACTGTGTGCTAGTGCTTTACTAACTGTTGCAACACTGACACCTGTCGCATAAGCAATGTCCTTAAGTTTAACCATAAATTCCCCTATCGAACTGTTTACTTAATCGTTTACGTGGTCATTATATGATTAAATTAAAAGTCAGTCAATACCTTTTATTACGAAAATGAAAACGCTTTATTTTCGTTATTTAAACGTTTTCGCTTGGTTAAGGGAATATCTATCAATTTTTTACGCAAACGTTTTCGTATTTTCGTAAAAAATAAAAAGAACCATCGGCTGATGGCTCTACTAATGCTTAATATAAACAGGTGTAGTTAACGGTGTTGATCAATGAGAATTGGATTTCCATCTCGATCGATTAATTCAATATAGTCTGGACCTTTAGTTGTGAAATCAGCACTTCTTTTTAATTCGATTCCTTTGCTCATCAATTTTCTTTGAATGACACGGACATCGTTAAAAGGATTGACTTCCTCAGCATCTTGATTCCATCCAGGGTTAAAGGTTATGGTGTTTTTTTCGATCATACCTTGAAAAAGACCAATAACTGCTTCATCTTGTTTCATAATAACCCATTGATCAGCTAGTTTTCCACCAATCATCTTAAATCCTAATTTCGTATAAAATTCATAGGATTTTTTAATATCCTTAACATTTAAACTGATTGAAAATGCACCCAACATGTTCTCATCTCCCCTTCTTATATTTATTATACATGAATGAAATAAGAAGCAATTGAAATGTTATAAACCTTGACTTCTAAGAAACTTAACCGACCGATTAAACCAAGTTCTAACTTTCTTATGATCTTTAAAGTATTGTTCTTGATCCATTCCTTTTGGTGTCACTTCTCTCGTTGCTAGACTAAGTCCGTGATTTCCCTTTTCAAATAACAATAATTCGTATTTTGTCTTTGTACTTTCAAGTGCTTCAATTAGTTTGTAACTATTTTCTACAGGTACCGCTTGATCTTCTTTCGTATGCCATATAAAGATTGGTGGTAATTTAACTTCGATAAGTTTTTCAAGTGATACTTTTTCAAATAACACTTTATTGTTCTCTCCTATCAAATTTTCAAATGACCCTTTATGAATACAGTCTTGATCACTACTCACAACTGGATATGCAAGAACACCCGCACTAAAGTCATTTGGATAAGTGATTAGACTGTGAAGTGCAAAATGTCCACCTGCAGAAAATCCAATCACGATAATACGGTTAATTAATGGATCTTTCTTAAGATGTGATATGACTTCTTTGACTTCAAGAATTAAATGTGGGTGGATGAGTTTTTCTTCACGATAAAAATAGATTGCAGAGTGATATGATGCTTGCTGATATTTTTTTGCCACCGGATAACCTTCACGTTCAGAGGTGTATTCATAACCGCCACCTGGATAAATCAATATAACATCACTTTTAATTTGATCTTTATATTGTATATCGATGTAATTTTTAGAATTCAATTTAATGATTTTGTTCATAATTTTTTTTAGTATTTAACCACGATACGACCCAAATGTGGATTCATACCGTAATATTCCAGTTCAGTTTTTAATTCAGAAAATGATATTTCATGTTTAATGACTTCAATGGTTTGATCAATTCTTAAGTCGGCAATTTTCTCCCAAATTTCTTCTTTTTGTTGATAAGAAAGTCCAACTGAGTCAATCCCTAAGATATTAATACCTCGTAGAATCATTGGAAAGACGGTTGTTTGGAATTTTGTTCCTGCTGCATGGCCACACATGCTGATACTTCCACCATAACTTATAAATGGGAGAAGACTTGCTGCAACATCACCACCAACACAATCTATAATATAATCATATTTTTGAGTATTAAGTGGTTTATTACTATCACCAACGATTTCTTCTAAAGTGACCACTGTTTTAGCACCAAGTGCCCCTAGCCATCTTTGGTGTTCACTTTGTCTGGTCAACGCAGAAATATCTCTATAGCCTAGTTTCTTTAGTAAATAAATTGCTGATGAACCAACACCACCAGTTGCACCAGTCACTAAAATTCTAGCATCTATCTTTTGATCGAGTCCATGCTTCATTAAGGCAAGAATACTTTGCATGGCAGTAAATCCAGCCGTACCTAGTATTGCAGCGTGTTGTTCAGAAAGTCCATTTGGT